>JBHHUV010000048.1:0-11862 GCA_046754005.1 Phycisphaerae bacterium
GGATCGCGCTCCTTTTCCAGCAGCGTGCGGACGAAGGGCGCGCGGTCCGAGAGGTAACTCATGCCGAGCAGCCCCTCGTATTGTAGACGATACTCGGGCAGTTCCGCCCCGGTCCGCGCGATGTCGATCGCATCGTCCCATTGTTTTGAGTTCCAACAGAGTCTTACCAGGGCGATATTCAGCTCGATGTCGTTTCCGGAATCGGACAGCCAGGCGAGAACCCGCTGCTGGGCTTCCGTATAGCGCTTCGCTCCCTGGAGTTGAATCAGAAGCTGAATCTGTTCAGACCGTTCGTCGGGCGATTCCTTCAAATATTGTTCAGCCAGTTCGACCGCTTCATCATGCCGACCTGCTCGAGTCAGTGTGGACAGGTGGATCCGCCGTCGGACTCGGTCTTTCGGCGATTCGTCCAACCATTTTTTTGAGCTTGCGATCGCTTCGTCGAGTTGATCGGACCGCAATAGGACGTCAATGAGTTGACTCGTGTATGCATTGCGCCGTTTATTGAGATCGTCCCGTTCGATCAGTCGTTTGAGCAGATCGATCTCAGCCTGGAAATCGGCGCAATTTCGCGCGATATCGAGGAGTTTTCGAAGGTAGGCGGCATCTCGGGGCCGATCGACCAGGAGCCCTTCAACGGTTTTCCGGGCGAGATCGAATTCAAGCTTTTTGGCGAGTACGACGGCCTTCAATTCGCGTGCCTGAAGATAATCGGGATCGATTCGCAACGACGACTCGACGTGTTCGAGGGCTCGATCGAAATCGTTGACTGTGCTGTAGCTTCGGGCAAGCTCCAGCCAGGTCGGTGCATCGTCGGGGTATTCTTTCAGAATGGCGCGAAGCGCCCGGGTGTATTCTTCGAGCCGTGCCTTCGCCGTGTCGGCTTTGGTGGTGGTCAATTCCAGCAAAGCCCGGCAACGATTGACAATCGGACCGCGTTGATCGAGCCGCTCGAAGTCGGAAAAGTATTCGCGACATTTGACGTAGAGGCCCCGATTCAGATACCAGAGCACCAGTTGTTCTCGTGCCGGCATGAAACGAGGATCCACATCATCCAGAATCCGACGATACAATTCCTCGCAGCGCTGTGCCTCGCCGCGCCGATCAAACGATTGAGCCAATCGAAATAATGGAAGTGGTGACGATCGATCCAACGAAAACGATTCCAGAAATGCTGACTCGGCCTCGGCGTATTCATCCAGCGCATCGTGGGCCAGGCCCTTGCAAAGCTGCAACCGCGCGCTCTTGATGCCATGGGCGATCGCATCTTCCGCAATCGCAATCGCGATCGCCCATCGCTTTTGCCTGATCGACAACCGGGCCTTCGCAGCGTGGGGAGCGCCAAAGGAATTGTCCAGATCGATCGCCGCATCCAATTCTTCGGCCGCCCGATCATCCTCGTGATGATGCATGAGAAGGAAACCCAGGCCGAATCTCGCAAATGCGTTGTCAGGTGTTGCGACGGCCATTTTTTCGGCGGGCTTGAGAAAGATGGACGAATCAATCTCGAAATCGGATCCCTCCAGCAGTCGCATCACCTGCCCTTCCGACGTCGGGTTCTCCTGAAGGGTGGCGATGATGAGGCGGTACGCCTCCGCCGCCTCTCCCGATTGGGCGATGAGTCGCGCCAGAAGATATCGGCCGCGCGCGTCGAGTGCCCCACGATTGGTCGCCCGTTGCAGGAGTGTTCGTGCTTCCGTCGGCTGACCCCGATCCAACAGGGTCATCCCCAGATCCATCACCATCCGCGCATCGTGCGTAGACTCCGCCAACCGAATGAGTTCATTTTCATATTGCCGCGGACGGCCGAGCAGTTCGCAGATTTCCTTGAGTGTTTCAAGGCCATCGATGGGTTGAGGCAAGTCGAGGGACCATCGGCGAGCCGCTTCCAACGCGGCCTCCCCCTGCCCTGCCCGGGCCAACGCAAATGCAAGCTTCCGCCGCAGACTCGCATCGTCCGGGAAGCGCGTCGTCGCGTTTGAATAGGCCGCAGCGGCCGCGGCATGGTCGCCGAGTTCCGTCCGAAGCTCCGCCAGCATGACGATCGCGGTCGAACGGTTCCGCTCCATGGATTCCCGAAGTTCAGGATGGTCCTTCATCGACTGACTGGGTGAATCGACGGCCGCGAGATAGACATCGAGCTGGTGTGCCGCAGCCAGGAAGTAGCCCGCCTCCCGGAGTGCGGAGGCAAGCGTCCAGCGTGCCAGTATCGCTTCAGGACTGCCGGGCTGATCCGTGTCGGCAAGGAGCGCGAGTCGAAGTTCTGTAATCGCATCGGTTGTCTTTTTATTGCGCCAGGCGATTTCGCCAAGCAAGCGATGTGCCGACACGTTTCGGGCGTGATATTTCAGAACTTCGCGAAGCTGCGATTCCGCCTTGGAATCATCGCCATATTGAAGGGCGGCTCTGGCCAAAAGGAGATGGGCTTCGGTGAGCCGTGGGTCGAACTCCAGCGCCTTCTCGAGCTCTGCGATTGCCTCGGGCCACAAGTCTTCGTTGAACCGTTTCCTCCCCTCACGAAGATGCCGCTGAGCAAGTGGATGTGGCTTGGTTGTCTCCGGCAAGGTCCCAATGGAACGAGGGAATGCGGGAACCGGTGTAATATCCTTCAGACGCATTGTTGCCTTCGAATCCCGCGGACTTGAAGATGGATTGTCGTGAGGTGGCGCCGGATCGGTCCTCGCGTTGGCAATCGACATCGCGGTCAGTATCAACGCGAGCCATACGTGAGAGAAGATCACCCGGACCCTGCCTGCATCGACCAGGGGCCCTGCGGAGAATCGAATTACTCGGCACGCATTGTGAATCATTTTTGGATGACTGTGCATGTTGACAAAATCTACTGCGATACGCGAGGTTCCATGCTTCAAGATCCCGGTCGTATGAAACGTGCAGGCATGGGTCACAATTCGATCGTGCAATTGTTCATCGAGCCTTTTTCCGGGCGGCTGAGACTTTCTTCTTTGTGCTTTTTCGCGATGTCGTCTTCTTGCGTGCAGTCGACGAGGTGGCCCCGGATCGCAGGGTGCCTGACTTGGATGCAGCCTTTCTGGTTGTCGTCTTCTTGGTCACGCGTTGAGTTTTTTTCGCAGTCTTTGTCTTAGGTTTTGCGGCGTGTGTCTTTTTGGACGGTTTTCTGGGTGCGTGAGCCGCGGCATATCGTTTCAGAAGGGAGTAAAATTTTGCGCCGTCGCGATCCTTGATCACGCCGGCAATGAATCTTTGTGCCTGCTCGACATCGGTACCGCCGGCAATACATTCATTTCTCTCCAAAAAAGAATGCATGTTGGCATCCAACGGGACGGCATGAATGTTGAGATAGCGTTGCTTGAAAAAGGCCTTGGTGTGGGGGCGAAGTCCGTCGAGCGAATCAAGAAAGGATGTGGACGACTTCTTGCCGAGACTTTTCAGAAAGCTCAAGTCCAATTCGTGTATCGTGTTGAAGAGCGCGTTCAAGGCCTGTGAAATTTCCTCCGCCGCGGCGCGACAATGAGGAAAATCGACGCCGACATTTTCGATGATTTCCGAGACAGGGGTCACCCGTAACTCATTCAGGTCCACCATGCTCCCGATCAGTTTATCCATCGTGGAGGCCGCCCGCTGTTCCGTTGTGTAGTTACTGAATACACCCAGGAGCAACGCGCGCATCGAATCATCGACCGTCGCCAGGCTGGTCTTGGAGCCGTCCTTCTTGATCTTGGTGTACAGTCGCTTCACGCGACGGGAATACTCCGCGGCGTTCTTCATGCTTGTTCCTCGTAACCGGACGAGGGCGATTCCGCCTGCGTATCCGGTGATCCAATCGACCTGTCGTTACGTTTCGTCTCGGCTGGATCCGAGATCGAAGATTCCCTTTCCACGGTATCGATTTGGCGGAAAGTCTCTATTGCACGCTTGATCCCCTCATCCAGGTGAAAACGAATGCTCGGGCACTGCCGAATATTCAAGTGCCGGGCCAGGCGCGTCTGGATCATGCCCCGGGCGCTCTGGAGACCGCGCATCGTCGTTCGACCTTCGTTGTCCGTGCCCATCACGCTGACATAGATGGTCGCGATCTTCAAGTCCGCGGACAACTCCACCCGCGTCACACTGGTCATCTCGTTCACGCGTGGATCCGATACCCGATTCGAGATCGCGTCGCTCACAATATCACGAATGACATGTGCCAATCTGTCTTTGCGATGCGACATCTTCTATCCCATTCCTGATGAATCAAAAAGAGGGTCGGATGGATGAACCCATCGGCAACGATCCTGCCGTATGATCATTTCGTACTCACGATCCATAGTTGATTCACACAGTACTAGTACACTTTTCTATTCGTCTCACTCTATCAACCTGACGAGTGAATTCCGGTTTGTATCATGGCCAACGGAAGTGTTTCAACCCATCAGAACATTTCTATATCGTAGTCCAACAGGTTCACCGAACGGATTGCCCGTACCTGGTCGACAATCTTGGACAAACAGCGCTCCGAGAAGCGGCGGCTATTCGACACCATCGCGATCGCCACCAGGCTTTTTCGATGCTCATCCAGGTAATCCACCTCTGAGATGGAAATATTGTGCCGTGCGGAAAGTCTGTCCTTCAATCCCTTGATCGCCCGCCGCTTGTCCTTCAGGGACATCGCCCCGGAGATGGACAACGATAATTGTAAGACTCCGATTACCATAACCGTTCGACGGATTCCGCACCGCTCCACCCCCGCGCCGGGATCGAAGAACGGCCCATGACACTACATGTCCCGGCAAGATAATCGTCTTCCAGGGGTTCAGAACAATCGTTCCGGTTCTTGGACTTGTGGATCAGTTGACGTCCTTGAGCGTCCTGGCGATCTTGATCACCTCGAATGACTCAATAACATCCCCCGGTTTCACATCGTCGAAACCATCGATCTTGATGCCACATTCCAGTCCGGATTTCACCTCCTTGGCATCATCCTTGAATCGCCGGAGGGAGTCGATTCCGGCTGATTCAAGCACAATGACATTGTCCCGCAGGACACGGACCTGATGGCTCCGATTGAATACGCCGTCTCGCACGAAACACCCGGCCACCTTTCCGACTTTGGAAATATAAAAGATCTCGCGAACTTCCGCGCGCCCACGCGACTCAATGATCTCATCCGGCGTCAACAGCCCCTCAAGGGCTTTCTTGATGTCGTCGCTCACATTGTAGATAATCCGGTAGGTGCGAATGTCAACACCCAGAAGCTCGGCCCTTTTCTGAATGGCCGGGTCCGGTACGATCCCGAAGGCGATGATGATCGCCTGGCTCGCCTCAGCCAACACCAGGTCCGACTCGGTCACCGAGCCCACGCCGCTGTGCATGATGTTCAGCTTGACTTCGTCATCCGGGAAGGAGGCGAGTTGTGTTTGCAATGCGTCGATCGACCCGTCCACGTCCGCCCGAATGATGACATTCAATTCGGGGATCTCCCCCGCCGCCGCCTGGGCGAACATCGACTCCAGGCTGGTCGGCTTGGCCACTCGGACAAGATCCTCGTCCCGCCGAATCATCGCGATCTCTTCCGCGATCTCCTTGGCGCGTTTCGCGTTTTTCAATGTATAGAACTTATCTCCCGCCTGGGGAGCACCGTTCAATCCGGTGATTTCGACCGGTGTCGAGGGGCCGGCTGTCTTGACCGTGCGTCCCGTGTCATCCTTCATAGAGCGAACCCGACCATGCGTCGCACCGCAAACCAGGATTTGTCCGGTTCGCAGCGTGCCTTCCTGTACGAGCACACGAGCCAGATTTCCGACACGATCGTTGCGTTCCGCCTCGATGACCGTACCGGTCGCTGAAATGTTGGGATCGGCCTTCAGGTCCATCACGTCACTGAGCGTCGCGAGGTGGGTCAACAATTCGTCAATCCCCTCGCCGGTGATTGCCGACGTTTTGATCACGTCAATATCGCCGCCCCAGTCTCCGCTGGGTGTGAGTCCCTGCTCCGCCAGTTGTCCGTAGATTTTGTTGAGATCGTGATCGAGGTCGATCTTGTTCAATGCAATGACGATGGTCGCATCCGCCGCCTTGGCGTGGTTGATGGCCTCGATCGTCGTGGGCATCACACCGTCATCGGCCGCGACGACCAGGACGACGACGTCTGTCATGTTGGCCCCCCGCGCCCGCATCGCCGTGAAGGCCGCGTGACCGGGCGTGTCCAGAAATGATACCCAGCCATCACCGACTTTGACTCGATAAGCACCCACATGCTGGGTGATCCCGCCGGCTTCACCGTTGACGACATTGGCCTTGCGAATGCGATCGAGAAGGCTTGTTTTACCGTGGTCAACATGACCCAGAACCGTCACGACGGGGGGACGAGGCACAGGATTTTTCCGCTCGATCGCCTCAAACTCTTCCGCCAGGATATCAAGCCCCGTCTTGGCCTTGGATACGATTAACTCGATTCCAAACTCCGCCGCGATCAACTGGGCCTGGTCCGTATCAATACGGCTGTTGATACCCAGCATGATCCCCTGTTCGTCCTGTATCTTTCTGACGATCGTCAAAACGGGAATGCCGCTTTCACGGGATAAATCCTTGATGAGGATCGGCTCGGTCAGTTCGATTTTGTCCTTCTTAATTCGGACCGGAGCCATGCCACCCCGTCGCCCGGATGATTGCCGCTCAACCGCGCGAAGCCCGCCGATGCCGCGACCGGATGCCTGGGCCAATCGGTCGCGCATCTCCTCCAAGTCGCGCTCTCGCCACTCTCGAAGCTGTTCGCTGGAGGCCTGGCGATTGTCCCGAAGACCCCCGCGCCGTGGATGCGGCCGCTTGGCAGTTGGATCGCCTCCGGCTCCGGTTCCTACCCGGCTCTTATGCCCTTCACCCCGACGTCCCTCCTTAGTGGCGTCGCCCTCCGGAAGGGGCGGTCCTTCCGGTTTGGGACGTGCTGGTCGAGAAGGGGCTCTCGCCGCCGGGCGGGGTCGTTCCACGCGCTCCGGTCTGTCCATGCGAACAAACTTCGGGCCACTCAGCTTTGCCGGCTCGGGTATGTTTTGTGGTCCCACGGGTGCGGGTGGAGATTCGATTGGTTCCTCAGTGGTTGCATCTGATTCCGGTTCGGCCTTTTCTTCAACGGAGGGTTCCACAGTAGGCGCGGCCTTGGCCTCGATGTCCGCTGTTGCGTCAGTGGCATCCGTGGAGGACGCTACCGTCGCAGCCACCGTGGTATCGTCTGAGGGCAAAGTCGTATCAAGACCGAGCTGGGTCGTTTCTTCAGTATCTGAAGGAGGTTCGAGGATCGCCGTGGCTGATTCACCCGAGCCGGATGCACCGGCCAACGCCGGCTCGGCCGAAGCTTCACCCGCAATCGAAGAAGTTTCCACCTTAGTGGCAACAGATACCTTCTTCTTTTTCTTCTTGACACGAACTCGCTTGAGGTCGATCCGATCTGACTCTTCAAGCGTTGTTTTGTGGGCACCTTCGCTGAACCATTCTCGAATCGTCGCCTCAAGACCGGCCGAGACCACGTGCATGTGGTTCTTGATCTCGATCCCCTCGGCCGCGCACTTCTCAATAATGGTCTTGCTTTTGACCTCGAGCTCTTTCGCAAGATGATGGATTCGCCGTTTCTTCTCAGCCAATGCTAGCCTCCGGAGCCTCAACAGGCCCCATTGATTCGGGACGATTCCTCAGGTCCCATGTTCGTCTTCCGACGGCCGGATGTCGCTCAACCGCACGCCCTCATCATGTCACGTTGCGGGTGCCGCATCTTCCTTGGTTTCTTCGGGTTCGGCTTCGTCTTCGACCACATTGGACGGAGCCGATAGCGTGTCCGCTACCGCGATGTCGGGCGTCGCCTCATCCGTGTTCGAATCACTGTCAACGGTTTCATCTCCCGACACAGACTCATCCGTGTTCGACTCAGTGTCATCCGTTTCATCCCTCGACGCGGACTCATCCGACTCGACCGTTGCTTCTTCGCTGCCGTCTGTCGGCGGGATCTCCGGCGATACAACGCCTTCCGGCCCGGCTTCCTTCAGAGTCTTTTCCGCGAACGACTTTTTCTTTTCCTCTTCCTCTCGGACGAGTTTCGCTTCTTCCGTGCAGGTCTCCACAATACGCTGTGCCAATTCCTCAGTCAGCTCGAGTTCACGGACAAGCGGCTCGGCGCCCACCTCTTCGACGTCTACCACTCCGATCAGGCCCAACAGAGAAATCCGTTCGGCGATGACATCCTCGACACCGTCCACCTTCTTGAGTGTCGAAGCCAGGCGGTCCAGACCGCGATTGTATTCCGCAGGTGTCAGGATATCGATGTCCCAACCGGTCAGGCGTGCCGCAAGGCGCACATTTTGGCCACGCTTCCCAATCGCCAGGGACAACTGTTCTTCCGGTACGACGACCGTCGCCCGGCCGAGCTCGAAACAGAGCGCCGTGTCCTGAATCTCCGCCGGTTTGAGTGCATTCCCGATCAAGATCTGCGAGGATTCGTTCCATCGCACGATGTCGATCTTTTCGCCCCCAAGTTCTTCCACGATATTTTTGATGCGACTGCCGCGTACGCCGACACAGGCGCCGACTGCGTCCACCTTCGTATCGATCGATGTCACGGCAACCTTTGTACGATAGCCCGCCTCACGGGCCAGGGCCTTGATTTCGATGATTCGCTCGGCGACTTCGGGTACCTCCAGTTCGAACAGGCGACGTATGAAATCGGGATGGCTTCGGCTGAGAATGATTTTGACTTGGTGCGGGGCCTCGCGAACATCCAGAATCAAGGCCCGCACCCGCTCGCCCGGCTGGTGTGCTTCACCCGGAATCTGCTCGCTGCGCGGCAGAAATCCCTCGGTTCTGCCGATACTCACAACCAGGGCGCCGCCCTCGAATCGGGCCACCGTTCCGGTGATGACTTGCCCTTTGCGCTCGACGAATTCTTCAAAAATGCTCCCACGTTCCGCCTCGCGGATACGCTGAATGATCACCTGCTTGGCCGTTTGTGCGGCGATCCGACCTAGTTCTCCCATGCTGATCGTCCGACCGTCGGCGGTGGCGATGATATCGCCGCTGAGTCGATCGATCTCGACCTTTACATCCTCGACATCCAGATATTTTTTACGAATCGCCGTCTCCATCGCCAGGACCAGATCACCCAAAACGAGTTCCTTGTCGATATTCTTTTCTCGTGCCAGCCCATCCACGATTCGCATCAATTCCGCACTCATCATCCATCCTTATTGTTTAATGGTTCGCGGGAATACTCGGCGTCCACGATCGCCTGAATTTTCATACTCGCCGGCGTATCCACACGGGATACGATGCGATTCCAACAAAAAAGCGGGCACTGACCGCAACCCACTTTCGCAGTGGATTTCTCCAGCGGTCACCGCGAGCCCGCTTGCGTCAGACGCGATGGAGAGGATCCGTCAACGCATGGGTTGACTCCTCCACGCAAAACAGCGTCCCTCGGACTGCCGAACGAGTGACGAAAGATGGACCATGCTAGTTTGCACGGGCCATCGCCTCGTCTTCACGCTTCGCGGTCAGATTCACACCTGCTTCACCCGGCTCAAAGACATGAACACGATCCATATCGATGAACATCTCCAACGCCTGGCCTTCCGAAACCGGCACACTTGCTTCTACACGACCGACCAACGTCTGTTCGTCTGCGGTGGTCATGTATAAATCCTTTCGATCACCAAGAGGCTCTACCTGCGTGATACGAACCGAGAGCCGTGCCTTGCCATGCCCATGCGCGGGCGTTCCGCCCTCCGATCGAGGTTCGGTCGGTGAACACGCATCGGGGCGAATACCGAGAACCGCCTCGTGACCCACACGAGTCGAGAGCCGATTCCTGAATCGATTGGGCAACGGGATCACGGTCGAGCCTGATTCAATCACCAGGCGCCCATCTCGATTCAATACCACGCGTCCATCCAGAAAACTCATGGGCGGCGTCCCGACAAACGAAGCCACAAAACGATTGGCCGGTCGATCATAGACTTCCAACGGCGTGGCACACTGATGTATCACGCCGTCCTTCATCACGACGACTCGATCACCCAGCGTCATCGCCTCTTCCTGATCGTGCGTGACGTAGATCGTCGTCGTACGAAAACGCCGCTGCAGACGCTTGATCTCCGATCGCATCTCCACACGAAGCTTGGCATCCAGATTCGACAGCGGTTCGTCGAACAGAAACACACGCGGGTTGCGAACAATCGCACGACCCACCGCGACACGCTGGCGTTGGCCGCCGGACAGGGCCTTCGGCCGACGGCGCAACAGGTCTTCGATGCCCAGTACCGATGCCGCCTCACGCACCTTCTTGTCAATATCGGCTCTCGAAAGCCCCAGTTCACGTCGCCGCAACCGGAGGCCGAAGGCCATGTTCTTGTACACCGTCATGTGCGGGTACAAGGCGTAGTTTTGAAAAACCATCGCGATGTCGCGATCTTTCGGAGCCAGATCATTCACAACCCGATCACCGATCAGAATCGTTCCCGAGCTGATTTCCTCGAGACCGGCGATCATTCGCAAGGTCGTGCTCTTGCCACAACCGGAAGGCCCGACAAGAACGAGGAATTCCTGATCGCCGATATCCAATCCGATCTGATCCACGGCCTTGACGCCACCGGGGTAGATCTTGACGACGTCGATTAACTTCACCTCGGCCATAAAGTTACAATGCGTACCAAAACCGGATCGTCCAAAGACCAGCCATTATATCTGGACCGTTGTAACTGTCAATCCGGGTCCAGACAGTTTCCGCGACCTGCGAACTCGGCGGCCGATGGAGCATCTGACCCATCTTTTGACCAAGCGGATCAGCCAATGCAAACCTCGATCAACCTTGCAGTGCATTCAAGCCGATCCCCCGGGAACTCGTGGCGCGACACCCTTCATCTGCCAATAAGACGATCCAATCTCCTGCGCACCCATCGCCTGTCCATGAATCAGCGACCAATCCGCCGCGATAATCGCAGCAAATCTGGATAACCGTTCTGTTTGGAAGCGGTTCTGAATTGTGTTTCCGCTCACAATGAGAGATAACATTCGAATTTGTCGATGGTTAAGTCGTTTATTGATCGCTGAATAAGAAATGTGGGTATGAGTGATCGACTTTACCACAGCGTTAATTTGTATCTCATTTTCCCGTCATTTTCTTTACTTTCTTCCGAAAATCTGGTACGATGCACACGAGATGTCGGTGATTAGGATGGGCTCAGCCTGTTTGGGGTTGAGAATGGGGCCGCATCAGGGGAAAGCTGAGGGTGAAGCAAGTCATCTCGGCGGAATGAAGCTGATTTTCCCCACAATTCATGGGCTCCGGTAGAGGGTGTATCGCGATCCCTCGGTGGTGTCCACCCATCTGAAGAGATGGACGTATCGGAAACATTCTCAGATGGGCGATTGGGCACGGTGTAACGGGAAAGTCAGCCGGAAGGGGTTGATGTCTGGGGGGAGGGAAGCAATCAAGAGAAGCAATCGAATGTAAGGGGAAGAACAATGAAGCTCTGGGAACGTGGAAGCATATTGTGTGGTGCGGCGGTCGCGGTACTGATGATAGCCTCGCCGGCTGTGGCAGGTCCGTGGACGACTCCGAGCGGCAACACGGATTTCTTCGGGAATCCGCTTGATTTCACCTATTCCAACGGAGGTGATATCAACGGGCTGTTCGGTGACCCCCTCTTGAATGGCAATGATTTCTTCTTTTCGACGAGCTTTGTCGTCAACGCCTCGAACGGCGCGACCTCACAACAATCGGATGCCGTTTCATTCGACATTCTGGCAAATCCGGGCCTGATGTTTTCCTCGATCATGGTGACAGCCTTCGGCAGCTTCGCCATCACGACCGATGGCAGCGTGGACGTCACCGCGGATCTGTCGATGCTGGAGAATCCCGGC
>JBHHUV010000049.1:0-11849 GCA_046754005.1 Phycisphaerae bacterium
TTGATTGATCGTTGGCATTGATTCCTCGGTTGATACGCGCTGTTGATTCCCTCTCCGTGTGAGGGCTATCTGGTTTCAAACCCGCCAGATTACACCGAAAGCGGGCCCTTCGTCAATATCAGTTCAACGGTTCGCCCGGCTGCGAACCCTCCTCCACGGTTGTCGTGCCGCCGCCATCGACTGAGCCGGTGACGGGAGGCCCGCCTCCGAGGGGTGCGCCGCTGTCCAAGGCAACGGAGGCCTCCATGATCACTTGTTGTGGAATCTCGGCTGTCGAGGACGCGGCCAAATCCTTGGATTCCGTGGCCGGAGCAACCACCTCTGGCATACGAATTTCGGGGATTTCTTCCTCAATCGGCGTCCCGATGTGCTCGATGCTCAATTCCTGATAGGGGAGAAAGGCGGTTCCTGCCGGGATCAAGTGCCCTAGAATCACGTTTTCTTTCAGGCCGCGAAGTGGATCTTTGGCGGAACTCAAGGCCGCTTCGGTTAATACTTTGGTCGTCTCCTGGAAACTCGCCGCGGAGATGAACGAATCGCTCGATAGCGCGGCCTTGGTGATCCCGAGAAGCTGAGTGGTGGCCGTGGCGGGCTTGGGTTTCCGCCCCTTGGCGGGCGCCTTGCCCTCGTCATCCAAGGCATCGTTGGTGCTGTTGAGTTCCTCCTTGAGGACGATCTGGCCTTCATGGTATTCCGAATCGCCCGGATCGGAGATCTTCACGCTGCGAGACAGGGATTTGTTCTCCGCCTGGAAACGAAACTTGTTGGGTACCTCACCCGGCAACAAGTTGGAATCGCCGGGGTTATCCACCTTCACCTTGCGGAGCATCTGGCTGAGAATGACTTCAATGTGTTTGTCGTTGATACCCACATTCTGAGATCGATAGACGGCCTGGACCTCATGGATCAGATAACTGTGGAGGGCTTCCTCCCCCTTGATGGCGAGGATGTCGTGCGGTACGAACGGACCATCGCACAGCGGATCGCCGGCATCGACACGATCGCCGGCGTGAACGAGCAGGTGCTTGTCCTGGGGGACATGGTGGTCGCGAGGTTCGAGATCCTTGCTGTCAGGATGGATGATAATCGTCATTTTCCCGCGGCGCTTGTCACTGCGAATCTCGACGGTTCCTGAAATCTCCGCCATGACGGCCGGACTCTTCGGCTTTCGAGCCTCGAACAGCTCCGTCACGCGGGGAAGCCCACCGGTGATGTCCTGGGTGCCCGCGAGTTCACGTGGCCGCCGGGCGAGAAGCCAGCCAGCCTTGACCTTCTGGCCCTCCTCAACCTCGATTCGGGCCTTGGCTGGGAGATAGTGGTATTCAAGAATTTTTCCTTCGGCGTCTTCGATGATGACCTGGGGATTCTTGTCACCTCGGTGTTCGACAATGACGTACTTGGAGGATCCCTTGGCCTCGGCATCCATTCGTACTGTTTCACCTTCGATGATGTCCTGGAAGCGTATGAAGCCCTTTGCCTCAGCGAGGATCGGCGTGAGGTGAGGATCCCAAGTCGTCAGGATGGTGCGACGTTTGACAAGATCGCCTTCTTTGACATGAACTCGTCCGCCATAAGGGATCTTGTAGCGCTCAAGCTCTCGGCCTTTTTCGTCGTTGATGGACAACTCGCCGTTCCGTTTCAGAACGATCAAGTATTGCTCTTTCGTCTCCAGGTCGGTGAACTCGACCGCGTTGAGATCGTGAAACTTTATAGTGCCCTCGTTGACGCACTTGATGTCGTTTTCGATCACGGCTCGCGCGGCCACACCGCCGGTATGGAAGGTTCTCATCGTCAACTGGGTACCCGGCTCTCCGATGGACTGTGCCGCGATAATGCCGACAGCCATGCCTTCCTCAACGAGTCGCCCCCTCGACAAGTCCATGCCATAACACCGCGCGCATGTGCCGTTGGGGCTCTCGCAAGTCAGTGGGCTGCGGACACGAACTTTCTCGAGACCCAGACCGCCCTCGGCGGGGGAATTCTCGATCTTATGGGCGATTTCGGTCGTGATGATCTCGTTCTCTTTGACGATCACTTCGTCGGAAACAATATGTCGAATGGTGTCTCTGGCAACGCGACCGACAATAGATTCGGACAGTGGGATATCCACCTCCTCGCCCTTGTAGGTGACGCCCTTGGTGATCCCTTTAATGGTCTTGCAGTCTTCGGTGTAGATGATGAGGTTCTGGGCGACGTCGGCGAGCTTTCGAGTGAGGTATCCGCTGTCGGCGGTTTTCAGAGCGGTATCGGCCAATCCCTTTCGAGCACCATGTGTGGAACTGAAGTATTCCAACACACTCAGGCCTTCCCGGAAGTTAGCCTTGATGGGCGTCTCGATGATTTCGCCTGAGGGCTTGGCCATGAGGGCGCGCATGCCGGCCAACTGGCGAATCTGATCGACGCTGCCGCGCGCACCGGAGTCGGACATGAGGTAGATGGGATTGAGATATCGCTTCGCTCCGGGATCGTCTTGATGACAGTAACCCATCTTTTCGTTTCGATAGTCGTTCTTGAATTCGACCATCATCGCCTCGGTCACCTCTTCGCGAACGTGGACCCAGATGTCGATCAGGGCGTTGTAACGCTCCATGTCGGTGATGGCGCCGTGTTGAAAGGCCTTGACGATGCGATCGACCTTTTTCTGGGCGCCATCGATGATGCCCTTTTTCTTCTCTGGAATGCGCATGTCGGTCAGGCCGAAGGAGAGACCGGCAAGCGTGCTGCGTTTGAAACCCAGTTCCTTGATGCGATCGAGCAGGTCGATGGTCTCGGAACGGCCGAGAAACTTGTAGCAATCGGCGATGACCCGGGCTGAGCCCTTGGAGCTCAATGGGCAGTTGAAAAACGGCATGTCCTTATGAAGAATGTCGTTGAAAATCAGTCGTCCAACGGTCGTGTCAACCCTGTAGTTTTTCGGTATGGGCTTGGCCAATTCCTTGTGATTATCGACAATCATCTCGCGGTCGACGCGGACCCTGACCAAAGTGTGAATATCGAGCTTTCCGAGGTCGTATGCGAACATGGCCTCCTCGGGCGTGGAGAAGCATCGTGGGTGTTCCGGTGCTACCAGGTGATCTCGATAATCACAGGTGAGATAGTAGATTCCCATCACGATGTCCTGGCTGGGCGACATGATGGGGGCACCGCTGGCGGGGCTGAAGATGTTGTTTGTCGCGAGCATCAGGACGTGGACTTCGGCCTGGGCCTCGATGGACAATGGCAAGTGAACCGCCATCTGGTCGCCGTCAAAGTCGGCGTTGAAGCCTCGGCAGACGAGTGGGTGAATCTTGATCGCGTTGCCCTCGACGAGTACAGGCTCGAAGGCCTGGATGCCCATCCGATGCAAAGTCGGCGCTCGGTTGAGCATGACGGGATGCTGGTGGATGACCTCTTCCAGGATGTCCCAGATTTCCTGATCGCGTCGTTCGAGCATTTTCTTCGCGGACTTGATCGTGTCGGCCAGGCCCAGTTCCTTGAGGCGGCGAATGATGAACGGCTGATAGAGCTCGAGGGCGATTCGCTTGGGGAGCCCCACCTGATGCAAGTTCAGTTCGGGGCCGACGACAATGACGCTTCGGGCGGAGTAGTCGACACGTTTTCCAAGCAGGTTTTCGCGGAAACGTCCCTGCTTGCCCTTGATCATGTCGGTCATCGATTTGAGCGGGCGGTTCGAGGAGCCGAGCACCGGGCGACGACATCGACCGTTGTCGAAGAGGGCGTCAACCGCCTGTTGCAACATCCGTTTCTCGTTTCGGATGATGACCTCGGGTGCATTCAGATCGATCAGCTTTTTCAGGCGGTTGTTTCGGTTGATAATCCTACGGTAGAGATCGTTCAAGTCGCTTGTGGCAAAGTTGCCGCTTTCGAGGAGCACCAGGGGGCGCAGATCCGGGGGGATCACCGGAATCACGTCCATGATCATCCACGTGGGATCATTCTTGCTGTGACGCAGGCTTTCGCAGATCTTCAGGCGTTTGGACAGATCCTTGATCTTCTGCTTGCTGTTTGTTTTGTCGATGGCGTCGTGAAGTTCCTGGCTGAGTGTCCTCAGATCGAGGGAATTGAGAAGTTTTTTAATCGCATCGGCGCCGATCTGAGCCTCAAAATTACTGCCGTATTTCTCGACGGCGAGCCGGAATTCCTCCTCAGAAAGAACCTGCCGCTGCTTGAGGGGTGTGTCACCCGGATCCACGACGACGTAGTCCTGGAAGTAGATCACCTTTTCCAGATCCGCGGTACGCATATCGAGCAGTGCGCCGAGGCGGGAGGGCATGGCTTTGAAGAACCAGATATGCACGATCGGAGCAGCCAGATTGATGTGGCCCATTCGCTTGCGACGGACTCGGCTGTGGGTGACCTTGACGCCGCATCGGTCGCAGATCATCCCCTTGTGCTTGGTGCCTTTGTACTTTCCGCAGAAGCACTCCCAGTCTCGCTCGGGTCCGAAGATCCGCTCACAGAAGAGGCCGTCTTTTTCCGCGCGATAGGTCCGGTAGTTGATTGTTTCCGGCTTGCGAACCTCTCCGTATGACCAGGAGCGAATGTCATTGGGAGATGCCAGCGAAATACTGACCGAGCCGTAATCGTTAATGCGATCGTAAATGCTCTCAGCCATACTAGTTGATCCTTCCTGAGAAGAATGTTGGGTATTGATTCAATTCCATATAGTTCGGATTTATCCGATCACGTCAGAACAGTCGTATCAAGCGACATCGGGACACTTCCGGCATCGCGTCTAAAACCGAGTTCCTCGCAGAAATCCACCTCGGTTCCATAGGCCCGCGCGTCGATTCGCTCGCAGCCCATATCGGCCAGTGCGCGAATCACCTGTGTGGCCATCTCGCTCGCGATGCCGTACTGATCGTGTTCGATTCGTCCATCGACATGGGTAACGGCTCCGGGACCCTGTCGCGAGGGGTCGAGCTTGCACTCGGTCAGATAGCCGCGCAGACCGTCGGCAACGCCTCGGGCGATTCCGACGAGACGCCCATTGCTTTCCCGTGCCGTTACAAAACAGACCGAATTGTCCACCATCGTGGACAGTTTGTTGACGGACTGGGGCATTACACAGCCCTGGGCGTCATAGAACGCCTTCAAGTCGTCGATATCGATCTTGTCGACCACTTCGAATTGTATTTCGCTTGTCACGACACGTCTCCTGATCACAGTCTCCACAATGAGCACCGCCGTTGGACGACCCGGTCACGGTTTACGGGCTGTCAGATTAATACAGTTTGCCTTTTTCCAACTGGATATTCATCCCAAGGCCGCGAATCTCGTTGCACAGAACATCGAAGGAGACCGGTGTCCCGGCTTCAAGTGTGTTTTCGCCTTTGACCATCGCCTCGTATATCTTGGTGCGGCCTTCCACATCGTCCGATTTGACCGTCAGCAATTCCTGCAGAACATAAGCGCATCCGTAGGCTTCCAGTCCCCAGACTTCCATCTCGCCGAAACGCTGACCGCCGGTGCGCGCCTTCCCGCCGAGGGGCTGCTGGGTAATCAGCGAATAGGGCCCGGTCGCGCGGGCATGGATTTTGTCATCCACCAAGTGGTGAAGCTTGAGCATGTAAAGGTAGCCAACTGTCACCGGCTGATCCAACAACTCACCGGTCCGGCCGTCTATCACGCTGATCTTTCCGCCGTAAGGCATCTTGGCGAGTAGAAGGTCGTTTTCAGCAGCGTGGCGAACGGCATCGATATCGTTCGACAAGGCTTCAACCTTTTGATTCGCCGCATCCACAGCCTGATGAAGTTCGGCTTCCGTACATCCGTCGAAGACGGGTGTGATGGCCTGGTAGCCGAGGATCCTGGCGGCCCAGCCGAGGTGGGTTTCCAGGATCTGGCCGACATTCATGCGCGAAGGCACACCCAACGGGTTCAACATGATGTCCAAGGGAGTGCCGTCCTCGAGATACGGCATGTCCTCGACCGGCAGAATCTTGGCGATGACCCCCTTGTTTCCGTGGCGACCGGCCATCTTGTCGCCGACCGAGAGTCGGCGCTTGGTCGCCACGTAGATCTTGACCATTTCGAGAACGCCGGAGGGCAGTTCGTCACCGCGCTTCATCTGGGCGACTTTTCGTTCGCGCTCCTCGATCTGCTCCACGATTCGGAGCCAGTATCGTTCGTAGATCGGGCGACATTTCTTTCGCATGGCGGCCGGCTTGATCCATTTTTCATCAAAAGCCCAGTTTCCGGGCTCACCAATCTGCTCCATGATGACTTCGGGAATCTCGCTGCGACCGGCAACCTGCTTCGTCGTCGGATCGATGATGGGTTGGCCAACGACTTTTTCCATCTCTTCAATCATGCGACGGAACAGGGCGATCGAACGCTGGTTTACAGTCTTCTTATATTCCTTGATCCGCTTCTGGAGAATCTGCTTCTGGTCATCGCTCATGCCAGCGCGGCGGCTGAAACGCTTGGTGTCGATCACGATTCCCGACGCGCCACTGGGCAATTCGAGAGAATCATTTTTCACATCTTCGCCGGCCCTGCCGAAGATGGCGTGCAGCAGTTTTTCCTCGGGACTGAGTTCGCTCTTGCTCTTGGGAGACACCTTCCCGACGAGGATGTCGCCTGATTTCACCTCGGTGCCGATCTGGACGATGCCGAGTTCGTCGAGGTTTTGCAGGGCGCGTTCGGATACATTCGGGATATCTCGTGTGAACTCCTCCCTCCCGAGCTTGGTCTCTCGGATTTCGACGTCGTATTCCTCGATGTGGATGCTGGTGAATGTGTCCTGCTCGACAAGACGTTGAGAGATGAGAATGGCATCCTCGAAGTTGTAGCCGTCATAGGTGAGGAAGCCGACCAGCAGGTTTCGACCGAGTGCCAGTTCTCCGTTTCGGCAGGCGGGTCCGTCGGCCAGAATCTGATCGGCTTTGACTGTGTCGCCGAGGGCTACCCGGGGGATCTGGCTGAGGCAGGTTCTCTCATTCAATCCCTGAAACTTCCTCAAGATATATTCGTCTGTATCGTCGACGACAATGCGTTCGGAGTCGACGTAGGTCACGACACCGTCCTTTTGACACTTCACGGCCATGCCGCTGTTGTGCGCGACCATCCGCTCCATGCCCGTTCCGACGACCGGTGGCTCGGTGCGCAGCAAGGGGACGGCCTGCCGCTGCATGTTTGAGCCCATCAGGGCTCGGTTTGCGTCGTCGTGTTCGAGGAAGGGAATCAGCGCGGCAGATACGCCGACTGTCTGCTTGGGAGAAATGTCCACGTATTCAACTTCGTCTTTGTTGACCATCGAGAGATCGCCCTGGACTCGAGCGATGATGTGATCACCGGTGACTTTGTGGGACTTGGGGTCGACGGAATCCGGGGGAGTGAGGATGGACTTCATTTCCTCGTCGGCCCGGAGAAACTCGATATCACCGTTCACGGCGCCGCGTTTGTCCACTTTGCGATAGGGGGTGATGAGAAAGCCATATTCATCGACGCGGGAATAAATGCTGAGCGAGGCGATGAGGCCGATGTTGGTGCCCTCCGGCGTCTCGATCGGACAGATTCGGCCATAATGGCTGATGTGAACGTCTCGAACCTCGAAGCCGGCGCGTTTTCGGTTCAGACCGCCGGGTCCCAGAGCCGAAAGCCTCCGTTCATGGGTGAGCTGACTGAGTGGGTTGGTCTGATCCACCACCTGGGAGAGTTCGCCGCGGCCAAAGAAATAGTCTATAGCGCCGGATACGGCCTTCGAGTTGACGAGTTCGGCGATTTTGCCGAGCTGGTCGGGATCCTTCATGCTCATCCGTTCCTGTACCGTGCGGCGCAGCTTCAGGAAGCCCTTGCGGATTTCATCACAGGCGAGCTCGTCAATCGTCCGCAATCGGCGGTTGCCGAGGTGGTCGATGTCGTCCTCGGCGACGATGACGCGGGTTTGTTTCCAACCGTATTCATGCACGTTTCCGGCGATGGAACCGGCCGAGTCAGCTTTCTCCAGGATGCCACTCAGGTCGTCCAGGGAGGAAAACGCGACATGTTTCGAGGAGCTGCCGAACAGGTTGTTCCACTCGGTCGAAATCGCTTTTTCCCTGGAGTTCATTTCCTTTTTGGCATTGGATTCGTTGAAGAGGTAGATGTCGCCCGAGCTGGTGGAATAGTTGAGAAAATCGAGCTGCGCGATCGTCTCATGGAAATGTTCCAAAGTTTCGAGGTATCGATCGATGCCTTGCAGGATTCGGGCGGCTCGGGTTCGGATCGTCGCGACGATAAAATCTTTCGCTGCCTTGGTGACATCAGAATCTCGATCCTGCTGCGATCGAGACAGGAGTGGTCGCATGAGAGCCAGGTCGATCGACGACGGGGGCACCCACTCGGTTGGAACATCGACGATCGCCTGCAATTGTCGGCGAAGCTCATTGACGGCATCCAAAGGCTGAAGCTTTTTGCGGCCTTCTCGAATCGAGTCCAATTCGCCCAACACGACATCCTTTTTGGGATCCTTCACGGGTTCTCGGTTGGCTCGATAGGAGCGAAGCTGTTCGGCCAGTCCGCGTGTCCAATGCAATATGGCCAACTCGAAAGGTCGCCGCTGGGGAATCGAGAAACCCACGCGATCCTGGCCGCGAAGTTCGAGCAAATATCGCAGACATGCGACGAAATCGGCCACGGTCAGACCGTTGAGCGCTGCCGGGATCGACATGCCGAACTTCCGATTGATTCGGAATCGGCCGACCTTGCCGAGACGATAGCGATTTTCATCGTAAAACTTTTCGTGGAAGAGCTTGGCTGCCTTGTCCAGTTGGGCGGGATTGCCGGGCCGCAGGCTCTTGTAAATACGCATCAGGGCGTCTTCGTGGTTTCGGCTGGAGTCTTCCGCGAGGGTGTTGAGAATCAATGGATCGAGCATGTTGTCCACCACCTCGATCTGCCTGGTGCTGCCCGATTTCACCCGCTCCAGGGCATCGCCGATCTGACATCCGGCCCGAACCAGCGGTTCTTCCTCGACACCACCCTCTTCGGTGGGTTCGCCCCATGTATCGGAGACGACATACATGTCGGGCTTCAGCGTGGACGTTCGAACCATTTTGGTGTCGTAGAATGTGCGGATAATCGCCTCGTCAGAGCCGAATTCCGGGTCCATCGCCCGGAGGAAACATGTGGCAGGGATTTTGCTCGACTGATCGATCCTCACCACCATGACGTCTTTTCGCGTGATGTTGATCTCGATCCAGCTTCCCCGCTCGGGAATGATGCGGCAGGCATGCAGCGGTCGGTCGGCCTCCAGGGTTTCCTTGATGAAGTCGACACCGGGCGAACGGTGTAGCTGGGAGACAATGACTCGCTCTGCCCCGTTGATAATGAATTCACCGCCACCGATCATGATGGGGAGTTCACCGAGGTACACGCGATCCTCGAAGATTTCGTCTTTGTCCTTCCGATGCAGCCGGAGCCGGATCCGCAGCGGCATGCCGTATGTCAGTCTGAGTTGGCGACATTCGTCCGGCGTGTATCTGGGTTTTCCGAGTGTATAGTCGAGGTATTGCAGGCTGATGTTCTCGTCATAGCTTTGAATGGGGAAGACTTCGCGCAGTAAACCCTCCAAGCCTGTCTGGGTTCGCTCATTTGTCGGGACGGTCTGCTGAAGAAATCGCTTGTAAGATCCGACCTGTATCTCGATCAGATCGGGAATCTTCATGGCATCACCGAGCTTTTTGAAGTTGCGAATCTCAGTTGGGAGGATCATCTCGAAGTGTCTCCTGGCAGGTACGTACTGTTGTTGACGGCAAGGATAAGACGACGCAGACGCCGAGTTGCAATGGGGGATAATTCAGGGTTTGATCGATGAGAGTGGCTTGAGCAGTGCCGTGAAACCATCCGTCAGTCACCCTCTGATCGACATCCGAGAATCGCAAATAGAGCGAATCGCGAAGTGCAATCCATCCTCATGGCCCGCATTCGGGCAGACTTCGTCGAACCGTTTTCCGAGCGAAGGACCCACCCCAATCCAGGTCAGGTCAAGCCGAAGGTTAATGAGTTTCCACGGGACTGACGACGCGGGAGCCATCTAGTTCAAGCCAACGAGTCCCACCCGCATCGGCCTAGTTCCGCACCCACGATCGTGAACCCGGCGATTGTACATACTTTTATTTGGAACGCCAGAGGAAAAATCTGTTTTTTTTCACCCCACCGCGGATCCCGTTCTCGCATATCCAGCCGATCTGATCGGATACACGTGAGGCTCGGACTTATCCTTTTGACCTGTGCAGGGGGATCCGTACCATGACTTGAGTACCCTCTCCGATCTTGGAGGTGAGGTGAATCGTCCCCCCCATTTCGGCCACCAGACCGTGGACTGCCGCCAATCCCAGCCCGATGTTGCTGGTTTTCCCACCCGCCAACTCGCCCTTGGTGGTAAAAAAGGGCTCAAAAACGCGATCGAGCATATCCTCGGGAATACCACATCCTGTATCGGAAATACGGATTTCCGCTGAATCCTCGTTCTCCAACATCTCGATTCGAAGCATCCCGCCGCCGGGCATGGCATCGAGGGCGTTCTGAACCAGGCTGTCCAGGATTGGCATCAGGCGCTGGGCATCGAACGGTTCGGAAGTGACTGAGGCGATGTTCGTCTCTAATTGGATATTCGCGACCTTGGCCCGTGGACGGACCCGATCGAGAAAGGATTCCATGATCGGATTGATGGGAATCCATTCGACCTGTTCGTTTTCTGATTCCGCGAAGGCGGCGAGTTGATGGGTGATGCGGGTGGCCCGGCCGATCGACTTGGCGAGCATTCTCAGTGTGCGTCTCAACTCTCGTGGGCTGTCGCTCGTGAGCACATAGTCCACACTGGTGAGCATACCCCCGAGGATGTTGTTGAAATGATGGGCCATCGCACCGGACATCTGCCCCATTGCGGCCATACGCCGGCTCTGAGCCAATTCCCGGGACAGTCGCTTACGTTTGGAAATGTCCCTCATGCTGGCGGAAGCGGCGATACAATCTCCATCCTCGTCTAGGATCGGTGACACGATCAGAACCAAAGTCTTCCGTTCGCCGGATTCTTCGGAAAATTTCACCTCCATTTCCCGTGTACTCTTCGTCTCGATTGATTCTCGAATGAGCCGTTCTGCTTCAACCTGATCCGACTCCGACAGGATCGACAAAAACGAGTCTCCCTGCCGTTGCTCTTGCGTGCCGCCGAAATGGTTCGAGGCCTCATCATTCCAGAACGTGATCCGAAGATCACGATCCACCGCGATACAAATGAAGCCCAACCCCTCGCAGAGCCTGCGAAATACTCGATCAGGCAATCCGGGTGTCTTACGTTCCGGCATGGTCTTGATCCCAATCGGTCAGGACGGCTCCCTGTTCCCGTTCACGGTGTTCGGACGATTCGATCGAACGATCGGGCTGATTATATAGATGCTTTCCCGTGCGCCTTCAAGGGGAGATCCCCTCCGTTGCCCGGATGACACGAAGAACGGACGAGCCGGCAAGGGTGTTTGATAGACGGCCGGGGTCGGAGCGAGGAGCAGAAATCCCTCTTCCGGAATGTCGGCCTCGAATCTCAAATCCCAAAATCGGTATCGGCGTTCCTGTGGGACCTGTCGGGCGACCCCCTCCGGTCCGAACTCCCACTTGGGACGACCGGGCGGCTCCTCCATTTCCGGTGTCAGGCGAAGACGGATCCGCTTCAGGTTGGTGGAGCGCATCTCGAATGTCCAGGTGAAGCCGGCACGGGCATTCACGAACTCACGACCAATCAGATCGCCCTGTCGATCGTAGAAGAAAAGGCTCAGCCGGGGATCACAAGGACCGAGCTCCAGCCGGACCTCCCTCGATGCGTCCGGCAATACTTGATCCACGGCGGTTTGGATGGATTCGAGCCCTTT
>JBHHUV010000050.1:0-11709 GCA_046754005.1 Phycisphaerae bacterium
AAGATCCTGCCTGGGGGCAACCTGTGTCTGGATGGGTCCCGAAACCATGTCGGTCTGTGCTGTCGGTTCGGGTGCCTTTCCTGCCTCGACGAGAGATTCCACGAGATCGACTCCGCCGGATTCGCCTTTCCCACCACCCAGAAACTCCGAGATGCCTGCGGTAGACTCCGCCCCGCTGGTTTCCAGCTTCTCGCGCTGCGCCTGGCTCACCACGCGAAGAAACATGTCTTCCAGCCGATCCGTCGGATGATCGACAACCACATCCTCGCAACCGGCCTTTACGATGATCCTGCGAACGGTCTCGATCGTTTCCGCATTCAGTCCACGGGTGGTGATCTGCGTCGTATCCTGCCGGGTAAGCAACTCGCCGACTGATCCGAGGGCCCTCCGCTTTCCGCCGTACATGATGGCGACGCGATCGCACACATCTTCCACGTCGGCGAGGAGGTGACTGCATAGCAGCACGGTTTTCCCGCGCTGTCCCAGGATTTGAATCACATCCTTTATCTGCCGCGTACCGATCGGATCGAGGCCCGTCGTCGGCTCGTCGAGAATCAGTAAATCCGGATCATTCATCAGGGCCTGCGCCAATCCGATGCGCCGGGCCATCCCCTTCGAGTAGGTGCCGACCGGGCGTCGCCCCGCCCGCTTCAGGCCGATCATGTCGATGAGCTGTTCCGTCCGGCGCCGGCGCTCGTGTCGATCAAGCCTGAAGAGACGACCATAGTAATCGAGTGTCTCGTAGGCGTTCAGATAGCGGTACAGGTAGGACTCCTCCGGCATGAACCCGATCCGGGTTTTGATGGCCGTGTCCGTCGGTGGCTTCCCAAACACGCGGGCCGCGCCCGACGTCGGATAGAGCAGGCCGAGGAGCATCTTGATTGTCGTGGATTTTCCGGACCCGTTCGGACCGAGCAGTCCGAAGACCTCGCCCGGTCGGATCTCAAGATCCAGGCCATCCACCGCGCGCACCTTGTCTCGTCCCCAGAAATCCTGGAACAGCTTCGTTAGTGAAATACATTCGACAACATTCATAACTAGAAACTAGAAACTCGTAACTCAATTGTGACACCGGTTTCCAACCGGTGCGAATCATATTCCCACCTGGATGACGTAGGGTCCGCTGTGGGGATCGTTTCTCAATTCTAATGTACGACGGGTTTCACGATCTCGGGCGGAGTCAAGTCAAACGAATTATCTTTTTTGTCTTCCTCCTGAGTTGCAGACTTCCCCTCCCGTTTGATGGTTAGTCGGATTTCCTTGCTGTCCCTCGGCACCAGAACCTTGGTCACATCCTCCCCGGCCAGTACACGGGCACGGGTTTCATTCAGAAGACGAGAGTAAAAGATCTCTGGATTCTGGAGCGACTCCTCCCGGACCGCCATGAACTGGTTGTAATCCCCCGTCGCCTCCTTCACGATCTCATCTCGACGCGACTCCGCGTTGCGAATGGTCGCCCGTATTGCACCCGTGGCGTTCATCAGTAGTGATTCGACTTCCCCACGCCGGTTGCTCAAAGTCTCGCGAAGAGATGCCAGTTCCTTATCGTCGTCTTCTGTCTTCGAGGCATTCTCCAATTGTGAGATCTTTCGCAACAGGTCGTATTCCGCATCGATCGCCGCCGCGATTTGCTCATGATTCGGACCGGCGGTGTTGACCAGCAACGCCTCCGCATAGGACTTTGCCTTGATGATCGCCCCGGACTTGCCGGTCTCCGCGGCAAATACCTGGTCGAACACCTCCTGCGTCTGGCGCGGCGGCATGATTGCCTCCAACTGTCCGGCCATTTTCGGTGCAATGACACCGGTGTTTTCATCGACGGAAATACCGAGCGGTGTACCCCGGTTCGCCAAGGCCCGAAGCCTTCGATTCAGACTTCGAGCAACCGACAGCATGAAGACGTCCTGCCTGCTGCCGCGGATGTCGAGCGCCGCCTGGCGAGCCGCCGTCTCGATCATCGCGTCCCTCGCCAGGTTCCGCAAAAGAGTGTATTCGGGATAATGATCAGATGCCTTTGAGTGTACCGTCGCCCGAGGATTCGGCATCGGATAGACGTTTGTCACATAGTCGACCACGTCGGTGATCTGGTACTTGATGATGAGCTTGGCGTGAAGGATGTTTGCATCCCCCGTCACCAGGTAGTCATCGCGTTCCGGCGAGAGCGGGCGAAGCTTCAGGGTAATCTTGCCGGTTGCCTTCTCGTCATCACTCAACTGAAGCATGAACTCAACGGGGAGTTCCCGCTCCTTGATCGAGATGGTCTCCCAACGTTCGATCGGGAACGGCCAGGACCATTTCCAGCCCGAATCCAGAACCTCGTAGGGGGTGCCTCGGCCGACAATTTCTCCGAAGCGATAGCGGATGCCCCGCTCGTCGGACTTGACGCTGAACAGACCGCTCGCGAGATACAGGACAACCAGGACGAACATCATCACCTTCAGCACACGGAAACTTTTCCGCAAGGCGTCGGCCAGCGAGGCGGTGGCCGGATCAAATTCTTCGCCCGGTGGCAGCCGATCGGCGCGGGCGCCAGTGTGATTCATCGCACGATGCTTCCCTTCATCGTGAACGGAAGCGGGATCATGAGGTCCATCGTCAGAGCCGTCGGGCATGGTCGATTACTCCTCGCCTTTCGCATCCGTCGGCTTCCCGCCAGCCAGTGCCTGATCTTCCTCGCTATCCAAGTGAACATCAGATTGGGTGGATCCGTCCGGTTTGTCATGCTTTTGCTTGAGCAAATCCCAGGGGAAGACCTTGTTCGCATCGAGCACGACTGTGCTTTGACCCGACTTGAAAACCTCCTCCAATGATTCAAGACCCTTGAGAAAACGGCTCAGTTTCGGGTTTTCAGCGAAAATCTTATAATATTTCGCGGCCTCAGCGTCCCCCTGGCCTTCCAGTGTCTTGGCGAAGGCCTCGGCCCGAGCGACGATTTTCCGGGAAATCTCATCGGCGTTGACGGTGATCTTCGTCGCCTCCGCCATCCCCTCGGCCTGGTATTGCTTGATTGCCTTCTTCCGATCCTCCTTCATCCGGGTGAAGACGTCCTTGGTGACCGACTCGGGAAGCCCGAGGCGCTTGATTCCGACGCTGACGATTTCGACGCCGTATTTATCCAAGGCGGGCTTCTTAATGCCCATCATCGCTGCCTCCGTGGAGGATTCACCGATCTCCCCGGACGCTACTGCGGCAGCCGATGCATCGGGAAGCCCGTGGAGAAATTCCTGTTCAATGGTATCGAGCTTGATTTTTTTGACATCGGTATTGACCAGTTCATCCAAAGGATGCGTCCGCAAAACAAGCTGAACCTGGTTCGCGAGCAAATCGCGGATCTTGGTGTCGGCGGTGTCTTCGCGCCCGACCGCTCGCAGGAATTTTTTGCCGTCGGCGATCCTCCACGTCGCGAAGGCCGTGAGGATAATGGTCTTCTGATCCTGGGTCGCCGCCTGGCGGAATTCAGTCTCGAACGATCTCAAACGTGTATCAAAACGATGCACCCGATCGATCGGCCACGGCAGCTTGAAATGGAGACCAGGCTCGGACAACTCGGTGTTTTCGCGAATGGTGTCGAGCCGTGTGACGACCGCGGTTTCGGTGAAACGCACCTGATAGGCAAACATCATGAAGGCGATGATTGCGATCACCACTAAGGCGGCGATCAAGGTTGGGATATTTCTGGACATAGGGCTCTCGTCCTTATAATGGCTAGATCCAATCGGCGCGCGTCGCATTCTTCAAATCTGCGACACGGAATATTGAATGAACTCTACAGGTTTCTTCTTCAAACGGAGCGACCCTCTGCGGTCGCCTTGGCGGGAATGAATCTCCGCCTTGAAACTCATCGTTTTTCATTTTTCTCGTCCATGGCTCGAATCTCGGCGCCCATAAGATCCATCGCCACCGGCGCGCTCAGGTCATACAGGTATAACACCTTGCTGGGATCATCCATTGCAATGACATATTTGTGAACGTGTCGCAGAGATTCTTCAATCGTTCGAAGATACACACGCAAGAGGTAGGATGACTGCCCCACGTCATATGCCGCGAGTTGAATCGCGTAGCGTTCGGCCTTCGATTTCTCTGAGAATAGTCGCGAATATGCTTGCTTGACGGCTTGGGCGGTGATCACTCGGGCTTGCCCTCCGGATTCTGCAAGAAGAAGGTGCTCGACACGGGCCGTCTTGTCGGCAAGATCGGCTGCGTCGGCTTCCTGAGCAAGATCCTCTTCCAGGATCGCCTGATGGAGTTCTTTCCAGTCCACGCCACCGCTTGAGATACGTGCCATTGCCGCATCGCCGTCCGCTTTTTTGATGGCGGCATCTTTCTTTTCGATCGCGCTGACGACATCTTGATAGGTTTGGGCAACCTCTTCGTCCGGTGGCGGATGCACCCCCCCGATGCCGACATAGACGATCTCGATTCCCAGTCCGCCCCCATCGGATCCGGCTCGATCGCAGGCCTCCTGAAGGGCATTGTGAATGATTGCCGCCGCTTCGACGCCACCCTCGCCGAGCAAGTCCGTGATGTCCGCCGCAGCCGCGTAGCGCGTCAACTCGCGATAGGCCATCGACTCGATGATGTTGGCTGCATCCTGCGACTGTGCGTCGTAGCGGATCACGTCGGCATCCCGCGCGTGTTTGACCCGCCATTGAACCGGCATCGAAACGCTCAACAGGTTGACCGGAACCTTCGCGTCGGCGGACGCCTTCCGATCGGCGACGAGAAGCCGGTATTCCTGCTCGACGTGTTTCTTGGTCCAGAGGATTGGAGGCTGGTCCTCCATGATTTCATTGTCGTGGTGCTCGGTCTCATCCCCACTGCTGCCATGTCCGAGAACCATCCTCTGAACCCGTTCAACGGGAATCACACGGGCGCGATCGATCGGCCAGGGATACATCAGGTGGACGCCCGGCTTGGCGGTCCCCTCCATCGGCCGGCCCCAGCGATCGATCACCGCCTGGTGACCGGGCGGGACGACGACGATGCACGTGAGGGCCAGAAACACAAGGACCTGTACGCCCAACAGTGGCAGGACTGCCCGGCCCAGAAGCTTGTAGAACCAGGTTTCGGAGACCTTGAATCCGAACTGGTAATCAACCGCATGGGCGAATTTTCGGAGGATACCACCCGGTTCACTGAACATTCCGAGAAGTCGGCTGTCGTAGAAGGGCCGGTGTAGCGCATCGGGAACCCGTGGTCGATAAAAATCGAGGATAAAATTCGCAACGGTTTCGACAGCGAGAAAGATCAGCAGAAGCCCGATTCCCTTGCCGAGCCAGGCCTCGGCCGAACGAAGTCCGCTGATCTCGCAAAGCAGAGCGATGGAAATCGCAAGACAAACGGCGCTGGCGCCGAAGAGGAAGTTCCCGCCGGCCCGCAGAGCGCTCCATTGCCGAAGCCGGCTCAGACCGAGGGCATATCGGGAGACCATGAACGTCACGAAGGCGATTCCGCCAGTGAAAAAGAGGATGATCTCGGCGTTTACAACCAGATTGATGTCGGCGGCACTCTTGAGAGGCGGGAACTGCAAGGCCCACGGGAAGAGGGATATACCCGCGATAAGATGAACAACCGCGACCGCCAGGGCGATCATCGGAATCAGAAAGCGTTCGATGGATCGAAGGCGTCGCCCCATTGAAAGGGCATCCATCCGGTCGAGATCCTCTTCCTCGAAGATCGTCTGAGCCCCGCCGAGCTTTTCGCGGCGAAGTCGCTCAAGTTCCGTGACTTCAAGTTCCTCTTCCGCGAGGAGCCGTCGCTGATGCAGTTGGATATAGCAGAGGATCCAGATGCCGATCCCGCCGAACATCTGAAAGGCGGCCCCCCAGACGGCCGTGCTGGTGTTCTCACTCCAGATCCCCAACCCGCCCAGAAGCAGCGCACCTGACAGGCTGATCGCCATGCCGAACAGTGCGACGAATTCACCGCGTCGATCGGTTTCTCTGACGGATGAGGAGGATGTGTTCATATCGATGTTAAACCGGTACCTGTTCGATCATCCGTGCGGTTCCTCCGCACTCGGGCGGCTTCATGAAAAGACGAACATCATACGGAGGTTGTCTCGGACCTCTCCGCGCCGAAACCGGCCATTGTAGGTTGCCTATCCCGCGTGCCAAGGGGGCGAATCAAACCGAATTCAGCCGCTCCATACGCTCACCTGCCATTTCAAGTGATAATCGTGAAGTCCTGGATCGCCGAGTTTTATTCCCTCGCAGGGTCCACGGTACGGATCACCACCCAGTCTCAAGCGCATGCGAGCAGCTCACAAACCACTCCCAATACACGGGGAATATTTCAACGATTCGACGTTTTCCCAAAACTGAAAACCGTATGGGTTCGTATATTCTGACAGGATCTCAAGGGTTTCCCGACCCCGAGAGTCTTGCCTGCACCTACCCCAACGGGTACGGTGTCGTCATTCGCCGTTCGGGTGTCCAAATTATCCGAAGGTGTTCCTGAAATCCGCCGTCGGGTCGTAATTATCCACCGATGAACCAGTTTGTCGCCATCTCAAAAAACACCTACCTGCAAGTCGTCCGCCAGCCGGTCTTCGGGATCATCGTGATCGTCACCCTCGGCGGTCTCGCCCTGGCACCGGCCATGACCGGCTTCACACTGGACGACGACAACAAAATGCTCCGGGACGTCGGGTTGTCTACGCTTCTGATGCAGGGGTTGTTCCTGGCTTGTTTCGCGGCGTCCAGCGTGTTGGATCGCGAGATCGAAGATAAGACGGTCCTGACCGTGACTTCCAAGCCGGTGAGCCGGACGATGTTCATCCTCGGCAAGTACACCGGAGTGATGGGAGGCCTTCTGACGGCCCAATACCTCGCCTCCATCGCCTTTTTCATGGCCATGCGCCATGGCGTCCTCCAGAGCGCGGCGGAGAAGTCCGATATCACCGTCCTGCTGCTCGGACCCGGCATGATGCTGCTCGCCGCCGGTGTCTCCGTGATGCTGAATTACGTCTATGAGCGCCGCTTTCTGCCCACATTGATATTCCTCGCCGTTCCCTTGATGACTTTGAGTACCCTGATTCTCCTGGTGGTCGATCGGGATTTTGGATTTCAATCCTATGAGACAACGCAGGATATCGCGGCCCTGCCGGCCGAGGCGGTCCCCGCCGATAGTCTTCGGGGGATCGTCGATTTTCGACCAGACGAAGGGAATCAGCGGATTCAGGGCCACTCGGGAAAGCTGGTCCGATCTTTCTGGAAAGGCCCCATCACCGAGGAGGATCGGCAATACCTCCTGGGCCTGGTGGATGATGTCAATTGGCGGAAGATCGTCACTTACCTGGCCAAGGACACGCGGGAACTGGAGACATTCGAGGTGCTCAAGGCATCGGTACTGATTCTCTTCGCGATTGCGCTCCTTACGAGTATTGCCGTGGCCTGCTCGACACGGCTTGGCGTGGTGCCGACTTTTTTGATCAACATCATGGTAGTCATAGTGGGCCTGGCATCCGACCAGGTACTCAAGCCGCTATCGGACACGGGTCAGACGTGGGCGTCGATTCTCTATCATGTGGTTCCCAACATTCAGTGCTTCTGGATGGTTGATGCGCTCATGGAGGGTCGCACGATTCCCTGGAACTATATGGCCTCGGTCGGCGGTTATACGCTTTTGTATGTGCTCGCGGCGCTGCTGATGGCCATGTCCCTGTTCGAGACCCGGGAAGTGGGCTAAGATGGCTGGATTCCGTTTCCCGTTGAACCGTGCACCGTTGGCGACCGTAGAAACTCACTGCCGGACGGGGTGGAAAAACTTGAACTGCTGTGGCAGGATTCACTCAGCGGACCTTTCCAGTGCTTAGACGCACTTGTTTTTGTGGGTTTGTCGGGATGATCTACTCCAAACGCGATCTTGAGGGACTGAATGATTCTTCGGGATGCTTTTGGCTCCCCTGTTGTATCGCCCTTACAGGGCTGGGTAAATGTGATCGTGCTGCCCCAGGGCGGCGCTACGTTCTGCCCTGGGCTGACATGTTACGCCCCTTCGGGGCAAAAGAGGTGTGTGGCCCTTCGGGGATAAGAGGCGTGTGACCCTTAGGGCGACCCACATATTCAGGTGTGTCGAAACACCAGGGCATAACCGACACAGGATTGACGACGGAACATCATTATGGCCCATCAGATCATCGGCGTGAGGCAAGCGGAGGCGGAACATCACGCTCATCAGCATCCGCACGGTGCTGCGGATCATTTCCATAAGCATGCCGCCGGCGAGGCCGCTGTCGCCACCCGTTCGGCCAATTTCTGGCTCTTTGTCACGCTGCTTGGCGGGCTGTTGGTGGCCACGAGCTATTTCGTTCAATGCTTCGAGGAGATTACCCTGCTTGGCGTCGGCGGTTGGCTCAGCCGGTTATTCGGGGGAATTTTCGGCTTCAGCGTCGAGCCGATCGACTACCTTTACCGGTTTCACATGGATCTCGCCGCCTCCCTCGGCGCCCTGCTGCTGGCGGTTCGGATCATCTGGCATGCCGTTAAGAACCTGATTACCGGTCACATGCACATGGACGAACTGGTCGCGCTGGCCATCGTGGCTGCTTTCGCGACCCATGATTATCGTGCCGCGGGCATCATCGCATTTTTCCTGCTTCTCTCCGAATTGGTGGAGTCTCGCACCGCGATCGGGGCTCGCGCCAGCATTGAGGAACTCATCAAGCTCACGCCCAAAATCGCCCGCCTCGTTACCGATGATGGGGAGCAGGAGGTCGAAGCAACCTCGTTGAGAGAAGGTCAGATCGTTCGCGTCCGCCCCGGCGACAACATTCCCGCCGACGGACGCGTCGTCCACGGCGAATCCACTGTCAACCAGGCGAACGTCACGGGCGAATCGCTGCCGGTGGACAAGTCCACAGGGGCCCAAGTCTTTGGCGGGACGACCAATCTTACGGGTGCACTGGAGATTGAAGTCACCAAGGTCGGTGGCGATACGACCCTCGGCCAGGTGCAGGATCTGATCCTGAAGGCCGAGCGAACCCGCATCCCCATCATGCGTCTGATCGATCGCTACGTGGTCTGGTACACACCCGTTGTCCTGATGCTCGCCGGGTTGGTCCTCTTCTTCACCCGCGATGACACAGGCATCCAGCGGGCCATCGCCATGCTGGTTGCCAGTTGTCCCTGTGCCCTGATCATGGCTACCCCCACCGCGATGGTGGCGGGGCTGAGCTGTGCTGCCCGTCTGGGCATTCTCATCAAGGATGTCTCCCACCTCGAAAGCGCCGGTCGACTGACGGCCGTTATCTTTGACAAGACCGGAACGCTGACGACCGGTGTGCTCTCGGTCACGCGATTGATTCCCGTCGAGGGTGGAGACGGAGCCGAACTTCTCCGGATCGCCGCCTCGGCGGAGCAGTCGAGCAACCATCCGGCGGCCCGCGCGCTGGTCGATGTCGCGACCGAGGCAAACGTTTCTCTACAGAGGCCGACCGGTTTCGAGGAAGTGCCCGGAAAGGGGGTCATCGCGCAACTGGACGGCGAGCGGATTCTGGTCGGTCGGGACACCTTTCTCAAGGAACATGGTGTCGCCACGTCTGCGCTCGAGGACGCGAGTCAGAAGACCGAGGGGATGAGCCAGCTCTATGTCGCTCGGGGCGACACGGTTCTGGGCCTGGTGGGTCTGGAGGATCGAACGCGCTCCGCCGCACGCGAGGCGGTCGAGTCTCTGCGCGAGGTCGGGGTCCGTCGTGTGGCCATGTTGACCGGCGATCGGCCGGCGGTCGCCCGGCGCGTCGCCGCCGAGATGGCCTGCACCGAATTCACAGCGGACTGTCTGCCCCAGGAGAAGCTGGCACTGGTCGAACGAATGCAGGCGCAGGGGCATCGGGTGATGGTCGTCGGCGACGGGGTGAACGATGCCCCTGCGCTGGCGGCGGGCGATCTCGGGCTGGCCATGGGCGCCGCCGGCAGCGATGTCGCGATCAAGTCCGCCTCGATCGCCCTGCTCAACAACGATCTGACACTCCTCCCCTTCCTGGTTCGCCTGAGCCGGGCGACCCGCCGGGTGGTTGTGCAGAACCTGGTCTTTGGTGTCCTGTTCGTTGTGACTGTGATTTGTCTTGGGGCCTTCGATGTCATCCATCCGACCTTTGCGGCGGTTCTCCACTTTGCCTCGAGCGTGGTGGTGGTCTTCAACTCCGCCCGACTGGTCCGATTCGGCGAAGAAAAATTGCCTCACGAACAGGTCGTCGCCACCGAGGTCGCTCCGGTCACCACCGGAGCCTGAATTCAGTCTGGAGGATGCGCGCCAAACCGTGTCGACCTGTCGAGAAACCTTTACACGTCGTGAAGACCCTCCTACCGGATGATTCGATCCACCTTCTTCGGCTTCTTCTTCTCGACAAAGTGGCCGAACTCGGCGCCAATCTCATGGGCCATGCCCCGGACGTGTTGGCATCGACGGACGATGACCGGCTTCTCCACTATCGAGCCATTGGGCCCGATCGGTAGTTGAATCCGCAGCCGGGTTTCCGGCAGAATCGGGGTCTTGCACAGAAAGGCAACGCCGTTCTGAGAGAGGTTTCTCGCCCGTACGCGATGTGTGGATGCTGGACGAGAGGGTTGGTCGATCGTCACCAACAGGGCAAGACCGTTCAGCGCGTGGCGTTGGGTTCGGCGCCGGTTGTTTTCCTTGTCGGTGCCTTGCGTGTCCAGCATGCTGAGGATGGAGGAGAGTTCATCCTCGCTCAATCGGAACTCCTGGATTCGATTCTCTGGAGGAATCATCGTCTTTCCTGGGAAAACTGGAGAGAAACTCGACAATACACGTAGGTAGGCAGCTCCTGGATGACCGTCCTGGTGGCCACTCACTTTATTGGGCGTGCCGGACTGAGTGGATGAACCTGCCTCATTCAACCCGGTGTTGTCGGTACGTTCTGGCCACGACGAATTCATCGCGCGCCCTGTCCCATGTTTGCGCGCGTCGTCGGCACGGGCTATTCCCCCATCTCGGCCCATTCAGATATGAGCTTCAGTAAAATCATCCCCCAAGATCGCAACCGCTTCGAGCCTGTGTTCGGCCTACCCGGACTCGACGGATCCGAGAAGACTACCCAGGATCAGATCAGGGGGGCGGCGATTGACGAAATCCGTTACAATCCCCGATTTTGAGTATCGATCTGTCCGCTCCATGATCAATTGCCTTGACTTCGTGGTTGACAGCCCACGGCACCCTCGGATCCTCGAATGATCGCATCGAAAAGTGGCCGCCTCCCAACGCATGGTGATATTCAGAATCTGACGCGGCTTCTATCGCTCTGCCTGGTTGTGGGGTTGGTCGCGGGACTCGGTGCCGCCCTTTTCTTTACCATGCTGGAAGGCGGCACGGCGTTCTTCATGGGGTATCTTACGAACTATACCCCCGGCCATGCGGGCTACGAAGAACCCTTGTCGTTTCTCCACTTCGGTTCCCTGTTCGACGCTGGTGGCATCGTTCGTTGGATGCTCCTGATCGTACCGATTGTGGGCGGCCTGCTCAGCGGATGGATCACGTTTACATTTGCTCCGGAAACCGAGGGGCATGGCACCGATGCCGCGATTGACGCCTACCACTTCAAGGATGGCGCGATACGTGGCCGGGTTCCCTTGATCAAGGCCATTACCTCCATGATCACGATTGGAACGGGCGGTTCCGGCGGCCGTGAAGGGCCGATCGCCCAGATTGCCTCCGGTTTCGGATCCATGCTGGGCCGATGGTTCAAGG
>JBHHUV010000051.1:0-11682 GCA_046754005.1 Phycisphaerae bacterium
ATATCATCCGGCTCCATCACCGTGCCCATGCGGCGCTTGCCGAATTCGCGCCGGCCCTCGCCGCAATCTGGCCGACGGCGGGGCGAGTCGTCCCCGCGGCGGAACTGGAGTCCCTGCGATCCCAGGCCAACGACGCCTCCGAACCGATGGCAAAAACATGCACGCGTCTGAGAACCTTTGATCTCGACGGACCCGCCGCCGGCATGGTCCTCTGCGACACACTCGGCATGATCGCACTCGGTCTGCCTGACATTCAACTCGTCGTGGAGAAGGGTGCGGATGATGACGCGATCCAACAGATCGTCCGCGACCTGGCCGACCGGTTTATCGAGTCCGGCCGCGATCTCGAAAATGGCTCGGAAATCATCCTCGGCGACGATCAAACCTGGCGCGTCACCCACACCCGATCCGCCTTCTCCCCAGACCGCGAAGTCATCCAGATCGTCGCCAAAACCTGATCGTGCATCCACAACAACGCGACAGGGTGGCACGGTCAAGCGCAGCTTTGCCGTGCGCTGTCGTTCTCGTCCACTAAAAACCCCGCCATCACACGATTCGCCAGCAGCAACCCCCGCCGCGTCAAGCGAATCGACCGGTCGTCCACCTCCAGCAGATCCAGCCCGTTGAACCGTTCAATCACCTCGGCGAAGTGTTCCAATGGCTCCACTCCCGTTTGATCTCGAAAGCGTTCCACGTCGATCCCCCGCGTCAGTCGAAGCATCTGCATCGCCGTCTCGCCCGCCCGCTCGATCCCGCGCAGTCGCTCCCGCTCCACCACGACGCGCCCCGGCTCCGTCCCCATCCATTCAACATAACAACGAACGTCCGCGATGTTCTTGCGCCGCTCGCCGTCAAGATAAGATACCGCAGACGGGCCGATCCCCAGGTATTCCCGATTCTCCCAATAGAGGATGTTGGCCCGGCACGTCCGGCCCGGTCGGGCAAAGTTACTGATCTCGTAGTGTTCAAAACCTACCCCCGTCAATTCCTCGATCGTCAACTCAAACATCTCCGCCTCGAGCATCTCGTCGCAGGCCACGACCCGGCCCTGATCCCGAAGCCGCGTCAGACCGGTCTGTGGCTCATACATCAGCGCATAACAGGAGAGATGCTCCATCTCCAGATCGACCGCCCGGCGCAGCGTTTCCCGCCAGTCGTCAAGCGTCTGCGAGGGGATCGCGTACATCAGATCGAGGTTGACGTTGTCGAACCCCACGGCCCGTGCCGCGCGGACACTTTCAAAGATGTGACGCGGATCATGCAACCTTTCCAAAACCTTCAACTCCGATTCTCGAAACGATTGGGCGCCAAAGGAAAGCCGGTTCACACCCGACCGACGAAGCGTCTCCAACTTCAAATCGTCGGCGCTCGTGGGATTGGCCTCGACGGTCCACTCCTCGACCGGCCCGGCTCGTTGCCCGATCGCCGAGAGAAGCGTCCCCAGCGCCTCGGCGGGTAGTTCGGTCGGTGTCCCGCCGCCGAAGAAGATCGTCCCGACGGGTCTGCCGGGATCACACAGCGTCAACTCCGCGATCAGCCCCGCCACAAGGCCGTCGATCAACGTCGCTATCGTCGGTAGAGAATAAAAGTCGCAATACCCGCATTTCGTCCGGCAGAACGGCAGATGAACATACCAGCCGATGGGTATGTCGGATGTCGGATGTCCCGGTTCGGCGGCCTCCATAGGCTTCCATTGTAACAGGTAGGATGGGTCATCTGACCCATCTGGTAACCGTACGGATAAGCGAATAGGAGCCCCGATCACCCATGGAGCGGTATCAATCCGAGCGCCAAGCGTAAGTGAGCGTGTCCGAAGACCAACAGTCCACCCAAAAAGTCACACGCCAATCCGAAATCCCCAACCCTTCTTCCTTGACTCGCGCATTCCATTCCGAGTAGATTGGCATGTTTGGGGGTCTGTGGCGAGGAGTGCATGTCCCGTGTCCGTTCAGCCCGTCCGGGAAGATTGTCTGGAAGGTGTTATGACCGTTGCGCTAGTGACCTTTGGTAAATCCGGCACGCGGAAGGCGTTCACCCTCGACAATGTGACCACCATTATCGGTCGCAAACTCGACGCCGACCTTCGCATTCCCCTCAGCGACATCTCCCGCGAACATTGCGAATTCACACTCGACGACGACACCCTGATGCTTCGCGACCTCGACAGCAGCAACGGAACCTTCGTCAACGACGAGAAGATTTTCGAGGACACCCCCTTAAACGCCGGCGATCACATCCGCATCGGCCCGGTCATCTTCACGGTTCAGATCGACGGCGAGCCTGCCGACATCACCCCCGCCTCCCAGGCCCCAGCCAAGGCCCTGCCCTCCCCGGCCGACGAAGTCACCCAGGTCACCCAACGATCCAGCGGTGACAGCGGTGACACCGACGAGTTCGACATCGATCAGCTCGAAGGCCTCGAGGACATGGAAATCGACGACCTCAGCGATCTCGACCTTTCCGACGAAATCGGCGACCTCGAAGACGGGGAGGACCTCGAGGAAATAGACGATCTCGAAGAACTCAGCGAAGACGACATCCTCGAAGACGAAAAAGAAAGCTGATCCGCGCGGCGAGTCGTTTTGGATACTCCTCATTGAACGATTCGGCATTCCCTGCCCGTCGAGCCTCAACGGATTCCATTGTCCGCCCGAGTACAGAGTTGACGACAGGCCAGCACCTCTTATGTATAATGGCTTTATATTGAATAAAGATCGGATGACTGTCTCTGGTTTATTCAAGGAGGCAATGTGATGTCCATTCTCGTGACGCAATTTCGATCTGCCCGCGTTGCCGCATCGCTCATCGCCCTTGTTCTGAGCGGCTGTGCGGGTACGCTCAAGTCTGACGAGAAACGTGCTAAATCTGAGAAAACACCACACACGAGCGTCAAAGGGGCAAAGCTACTGTTCGACGAGAAAGAAATCCACGGCCGCTACTATTTTGGTGACGGTCTAGCTGTCAACTGTTCGCTGAGCCTGGATCCCAATCATCGCTTCACCTTTAAGTGGCGCGGCTGTCTGGGCGAGTACGACAGTAACTTTGGGCCTTGGAAACTCGATGGTGATATCGTCATCTTGAGTCCGGGAAGACCCAATATACGTGAAGGTTTTCGTGGTATGAGTGTTCGGCTCGTCCCTGTGAAATGGGGTAAGAGGCATTACCTGATTGACGAGCACGAAATGCCCGGATTCTGTGCCGCAGCAGCTCAGGGAAAGTTCCCGAGAAGGGACGACATTCATGGCAGGGATTATGTCAAATGCGATGGCGGCAAGCTGCCTGCTATCCAAGGCACGCCTTTGATTCCGAAGCGATACCAGGAATTCTATGAGAAGGGTCCGATTGAGGCGAAAGTTATCCTCATCGACAAGACAGGAAACGTTGTTCTGGACAAGGGTACGGCAGGTCGATTGAAACTCGGAATGCTCCTTGCGATTAGTGAATATGGGCGCATTGAACTGAAAGTAGTTTCTGTAACGCAAGACCAGGCTTTGGCCCAACCGCTTTACTACTGGAACAGTGATCGCCCCGTGAAGGTCGCTGACAGATTCACGACTGGTAATTATTGGCACAGGCCTCGGGGAACGGGCTTCGAACGGTTCGCCAAGCTCCTCGAGCTGAATGTAGCTCGCTGTCGCGGAGGATAGATGTTCTCTGTGTTCGCAAGGTCTTTCTTGGCTATTTCATTAACAGGCTCCTAGACATCAACCACGGGTGCCCTACCCCCTTTGGAAGTAGGGAACGAATTCGATCGCAAGCGACCTGCACCACGGTGTAGTATGCCCAAGCCTCAAGACGCGTGCAGGGCCGAATAACCCTTTCTCGCGCCTACCCCCGAGTGGCTGGACAATACGGACACCTTTGCTCGATCAATGTTCCGCAACCAGCTCGAAACTCGTAACTATCCCGCCAGGCTCGTCCGTTCCGGCTCCTTCTTCGGCGTGCTTGCCGTGTCCGTCGGTTCCCCGATGACCTTTACCGGTGCAATCTTCTCCAGATCCGTCTTGATCGCCTTGGCCTCCCCAACAACAACAATCGCCATATGCGAGGAGTCGATCAGGTTGCCGGCGGCATGTTGCACCCCCTCGGCCGTAGCGGCCTGAATCCCACGCAGATAGTTGTGAAGGTAGTCGTCCGGCAAGTCCTGAGTCTCGATCATCCACAAATCGCCCACCGTCGCAGCCGGCGTCTCCCGGTCGCCGGGAAACTTGCCCGACAGATAGGTCTGTGTGTCTACGAGTTCCTTCGTCGTCGGCGGGGCCGACTGGATCTTGTCGATCTCTTCCAGAATCGCCCGAACCGTGTCCGCCGTCGTCGGCGTCTTGGTGAAGGTGCTGATCGTCATCTGGCCGGCAAACCGCCGCGGTCGGATTCCCCCCCGAGCCCCATACGTCAGCCCCTTCTCGACGCGAATCGCCCGGTTGAGCCGGCTGTTGAAGCCGCCGCCGAAGATGTTGCTCAGAACCGTCGCCACAAAGTAGTCCGGACTTCGCCGTGTCAGGCTCACATGGCCCACGCGAATCTGGCTCTGCACCGAGCCCGGCCGATCAACAAGATAGATCTGCGTCGGACTCGGCTCAGGCAGTTTGGGCAGGGCGATTGGTTCAAACGGCGTCTTGACCTTCCACGCGGCCAGATGTTTTTCGGCAAGCTTGAAGGCATCGGGCGGCGTGATATCACCTGAGACATAGAGCACGGCGTTTTCCGGTCGAAGATGCTCGGCCCACCACGAACGCAGATCGTCTACCCTCACCGCATCCACGTCCTCCAATTCACCCGTCGTCGTCCGCGCGTAAGGATGATTGCCGAAGAGGGTCTGCCGCAACTGACGATCGGCCTGGTATTCAGGCGTCTTCGTTTGAATCATCAGCCCGAGCCGCATCTGCTTCCGGAGGATGTCCAACTCATCCTTGGGAAACGTCGGATTCCGCACGACGTCGGAAAACAGTTCGGCCGCCAGATTGAGTTGTGGCAACAGGGCGGAGGCGTTGACCTGCGCCGTGTCCATCCCCGCCGAGCCCGACAGGCTGATCGCGTTGGACTCCAGCAGCTCGGCCAGTTTCCGCGCATCCCGCGTCTTCGTTCCCTTGGTCAGCATGCTCATGGCGATGTTAGCCGTGCCCGGCTTCTGTTCCGTCCAAGCACCACTCCGGATTCCCAGCATCATCGACACCATCGGCACCTCGTGATTGCTCACCACGACGACGCGCAGACCGTTCGGCAGGGTCTTCTCGGTGTGGGCGATCTCCGGAATATCATCGATCAATTTGGCCGTAGGCGGCTCGGTCGGAAACCACTTCGGCCGCTTCGCAGCCGCCTTCGGGCCGGTGCGCTTGGCGACGCGGTTCTCTCCCTCGGCCAGCGGCGTCTCTTCCGCGGGCTTTTCCTCGCCCTTGAACAACCCCTTGAAGAAGCCGCCGACGCTCGGCTCCACGAGGATATTCATCCGATGCGATTTGGTCAGGTACTTCTTCGCCACGCGCTGAACGTCGGCGATGGTAACGGCGTCGATCTCGTCGAGCTGTCGGTTGATCTTTTCGGCATCCCCCTCCAGAACCGCGTATTGACCCAGCAACCCCGCCTTGCTGGCCACGGTCATCGCCCCGCTGACGGCCTGGCGTCGAAGCTGATTCTTCATCTTCGTCAGCTCGGCCTCGGTGACGGGTTCGGCGCGGATACGCTTGATATGCTTCTTGATTGTCTTGATGAGCTGGGCCTTGTCGCCAACCAGTGGAAGCAGTGCCCCACCCGCTCCGGCCAGTCCATCGTTCTCGAAGCCGAACCCCATCGCCATCGCCACCTCGGCGATCTTCTGCTCCTTCACCGCATCGATATACAACCGGCTGGATTCGCCGCCGCCCATGATTCCCATGGCGATCTGTAAGGGAAGGGCATCGGGATGAGCCTGCGGCACCGTGCGATAGAGCACGCCTATGATCGGCACCGGACCGCGATCCTCGGGAATCTTGATCGTGCGCGGTTTCTTCTGCGGATTCGGTTTCAAGACGGGTCGCACGGGATCGGCACAGCGTGGAATCCATCCGAAATACTTCTTCGCCATACCCTGAATGGTCTCATGCTTGGCCGCGCCAACGACGACGAGTGTCGCGTTGTTCGGGACATAGAACTTGTCCCAGAAGGCCTGCAACTCATCTATCGTCGAATTGCGCAGGTGTTCGATTTGCCCGCCCGGCGTCCAGCCGTACAACTCTTCGCCGTAGATTTCGGCCAGCGCCCGTTCCGGCACCCGACCGTAGGGAGAGTTGTGCCCCTGACGCACTTCCTCCTCGACGACCTTGCGCTCTGTCCGAAAGCCCTTCTCGTCGATCTTCAGAAAGGCCATCCGTTCGGCCTCGAGCCACAGGACCATCTCCAGTTGATTGGCCGGCAACTCCTCGACATAGACCGTCTGATCGAACGCGGTATAGGCATTGGTGTTGCCGCCCACGCGACGGATGTTGTCGAAGTGGTCGGTCTCATTGAGCCGATCGGTTCCGCGAAACATCATGTGCTCGAACATGTGGGCGAAGCCCTGTCGGCCGGGATCCTCGTTCTTGGACCCGACGTGGTACCACACCTGAACGGCCACGATCGGGCAGGAAAAGTCCTCCAACGAGATCACCTTCATCCCGTTGTCAAGCTCGATCTCTCGAAAGTCATAGCGGCGCTCGGCGGCCGAAGCAGTGATTGCACAGCACAATAAGACGACAGTAGTCAACAATAAGCGACGGGACATGGCGGTGCCCTCCTGTGTGAGTGAAGATGGATTTCTCGTTCCACACTGCGGCCGTGGACGGCCCTTATTATCGAACAGGGTGGGATGGGCCGCAAGCGCGGGGCAATGCGATACCAATATTGGGGTCCATGACACATGAGGCGGCGGATCGACAGCCATGCCGGCATCTGGAGCACGCGCGAGCATTCCGCTCCCATATCCCTCCAGGACGGAATTCGTGGATTCAATGCCGGATTCAGCCCTGCAGTTGTGGGTTTGCCACCGACTTCAGTCTGTGGTGGGTGCGTGATGCCGAATTCTGGATATGAAGAGGGGCCTATGAGCTCAGATCAGGGTACTGACATCCACGCCGAGTGCTTTCGCAACCTTCTTGAGCGTGCGGACCGTGGTCTTGTCGGGATTCCGCTCTATGCGGGATATCTGTGACTGGGGAATACCGAGCTTCTCGGCAAGCTGCTTCTGTGTGAATTTCTTCAAATGGCGAGCTTCCTTGATCTTGTCGCCAGCGAGATGAAGGGCCCATTCCTGGGCATCGATCCATTCAACAATGGGATCGTCGAAAGGATCAACACTTGTTCGCTCCTTCTCCGCCAGTAACTCCAATTCCATGGATGCTTTCACGAGTTCTTCGTATTCTTCGACAGGTACAATGACATGCGTTATGTGATCACCGCGTATGACTTCGGCATATTCTTCCAATTCGGACGCCCTCGATCTAACCGAGGGTTTCTCGGTCGACGTAGATCTCAGGGATTTGCGCTTTCGCCGGGCAGTTCGTGATCGTGAATGTCTTTTTTCAGCCGTCGGCATTGCCGAGTCCTCACCTTCTTCCTTGCCCGATCGAATCCAAAAATTGCGATAAACGATCCAAATTGAGCGAATCGAACTATGGAACGACTCAGCTTCGACTCGGTCGTGGGTTCCGAATATCGGATCGGATCATCCGCGATTTCCGACACATGTCTCGAAACGCGGCCCGCTCCATCGCCGAACAGAATCCATTAAGAAAGTCTGTTACATCCGGATGAATTTCCACTCGGAAGCTCAGGACAACCTTCCGCCGGACCAATCCAGCAGTGTGGGCGTAATGCCTTCAAAGTGGAACACAGATCCTCTCTTCGAACGGGCTTCATTGCCCCGTTGTTATCGTGTTCCATAAAAATTGGTTAGGCCCAGAGCGGGGCCGTGTCTGTCACCTGAAGTATATAACATATATGATATATGTCAAGGGGTGGACTTCACAAATATGATATCCTGACACACTGCCAATTCCTGCTGCCAGAGTGGCAGAATCGTTCCCACTATATGAATCATAACTCCTTGTATTACAGTTAGTTATGATTATAAATGATAAGATGGAACGCGGAATGCACACCAAGTCTTCAGCGGTCTGTGCGCCGCCGGAAAGGAAAAACTGACCATGCAGTCCGATCGATTCACCATCAAGGCCCTCGAGGCCCTCCAGAACGCCGAACGTTGCACCCAGAACAAGGGGCATGCCGAGATGACGCCCGTCCATCTCCTTGTTGCACTCATTCAGCCGATCAATGACACACCCAACGGCAACAACGGCGACACGGACATCATCGTCCCCCTGCTCGAAAAGGCCGGGGCCAACGTGGGGCAGATTCGCTCTATCGCCGAATCCGAGTTGAACCGCCTGCCCAAGGTCACCGGGACGTCACTGTCCATGAGCCGACAGGCACAGGCAGCCATCCAGAAGGCCGAATCTCTCGCTGTGGAGATGAAGGATCAATACATCTCGACCGAACACCTCCTGCTCGCCCTCACCGAGGTCGAAAGCGAGGCGAAGGAGATTCTCACCGTCAGCGGCTCCGACAAGGCCACATTGCTGGCCGCCTTGAAGCAGATTCGCGGCGGTGCGAGTGTCACCTCGCAGAATCCCGAGGATACCTTCCAGGCCCTCGAACGCTACGGCCAGGATCTCGTCGACCTCGCCCGACAGGGCCGGCTCGATCCGGTCATCGGCCGAGACGTGGAGATACGCCGGTGTATGCAGGTGCTCGCCCGGCGAACGAAGAACAATCCGGTCCTTATCGGCGAACCCGGCGTCGGCAAGACCGCCATCGTCGAGGGCCTGGCCCAGCGGATTCTCGCCGGCGACGTGCCCGACGCACTGAAAGACAAACATCTGGTCGCATTGGACATGGGATCGTTGATCGCCGGCGCCAAGTATCGCGGCGAATTCGAGGAACGGCTGAAGGCGGTTGTCCGCGAGGTCATCGAGGCCGCCGGGCAGGTCATCCTCTTCATCGACGAATTGCACACCGTCGTCGGCGCAGGCAAGGCCGAAGGCGCCGTAGACGCCGGCAATCTGCTCAAGCCGGCCCTGGCGCGAGGAGAACTTCGCTGCATCGGGGCCACGACGCTCGATGAGTACCGCCAGAATATCGAAAAAGACAAGGCGCTCGAACGTCGCTTTCAGAAGGTCTATGTCGGCGAGCCGAACATCGAAGACACCATCGCCATTCTCCGCGGCCTCAAGCCCAAGTACGACGCCCACCACGGCGTTCGCATTCAGGACAGTGCCCTGGTCGCCGCGGCCACACTCTCGCACCGATACATCTCCGACCGCCACCTGCCGGATAAGGCGATCGACCTCATCGACGAGGCCGCGTCGTGCCTGCGAATGGAGAACGACTCGTTGCCGACCGAGCTCGACCAGCTCCGCCGCCGCATCCTGCAACTGGAGATCGAACGCGAGGCACTCAAAAAGGAAAAAGACGACGCCAGTCAAAAACAACTCCAATCCGCCGGCAGGGAATTGGCTGAGCTTCAGGAACGAAACCATGCCCTGACCGCCACGTGGGAAAACGAAAAGGCGGAACTCGAAACCATCAAGGGGATCCGGCAGCAACTCGACGCCAAGCAGACCGAACTGGAAGATGCCCAACGCCGAGGCGACCTCGAACGCGCCGCCCGGATCAGCTACGGCGAACTCCCCGAGTTGCACGCGGATCTGGAGGCGCGTGAACGGAAGCTGACGAAGTTGCACGAGGAGGGAGGAGGATTACTTCGCGAGGAGGTCACCCCCGAGGAAATCGCTGAGATCGTCAGTCGATGGACCGGCGTGCCCGTCGCTCGGATGCTCGAGGGCGAACGCGAGAAGCTCGTCAAGATGGAAGAGCGCCTCCACGAACGTGTCATCGGCCAGGAGGAGGCCGTCCGCGCCGTCTCCGACGCCGTCCGCCGCGCCCGTGCCGGTCTCGGCGATCCCAACCGCCCCATCGGCTCGTTCATGTTCCTCGGCCCGACCGGCGTCGGCAAGACCGAGTTGTGCAAGGCACTCGCCGTCTTCCTCTTCGACGACGAGTCCGCCTTCGTCCGCATCGACATGAGCGAGTTTATGGAACAGCACAGCGTCGCCCGGCTCATCGGCGCCCCGCCCGGCTACGTCGGCTACGAGGAGGGCGGTCGCCTGACCGAGGCCGTCCACCGCCGCCCCTACAGCGTGATCCTGCTCGACGAAATCGAGAAGGCCCACCCGGACGTGTTCAACGTGTTGCTCCAGCTTCTCGACGACGGCCGCCTCACCGACGGCCACGGCCGCACGGTCGATTTCCGCAACACCCTGATCGCCATGACCAGCAACCTCGGCAGCGAATACATCCGGGCGATCACCGAATCGCAGTTGCACTCCGACTCCGGAGCGCCGCGAACCGGCGACGACTCCGACAATATCCTGACGAAAGTAGAGATCAAGATCAAGGAAGAACTCAAGAAACACTTCCGTCCCGAGTTCCTCAACCGCATCGACGAGACGATCATCTTCCACGCGCTGACGCGGGAGGATCTGCGGCACATCGCCGAGATTCAGATCGAGCATCTTCGCCAACGCCTGGCCGACCGGGAAATGACCCTTTCGCTGACGCCCGCGGCCACGGACAAGCTCGCCCGCGACGGCTACGACCCCACCTATGGCGCCCGCCCACTCAAGCGGCTGATCCAGCAGGAAATCGAAAACCCCCTCGCCCGCCGCATCCTCGCCGGCGAGTTTGCGCCGGGTGACGGCGTAACAATCGACGTTCGCGGCGAAATGTTCTCTTTTGGTACAACAACTGATCAAGCTATCAGTGTATCATAGTATGTAGGTTCAAAGAGGCAGATCGAGTCGGGATACTGGATGTGAATATTGCCGAAGAGTATCAAGATATTTGTCATATTTTTGCTGATCGCGATCGACGTCGGATGTAGTGAAAAATCGGCGACGATCTGCGAATCCTGCACCGAAGCCAAACGCCATCACCAGTGGTGCGAAGCCTGCGGTGTGGGCTATGTCGCCGGCGTGGCCATCCCATCGCGGCTGCTTTTCGAAACGCTGGATGCCCACGGTCACGATCTGGACCTGCGGAGCATCTTCTGCCCAACATGCCGATCGGCGATCGAATCCGACGGGTTCTGCGCGGCCTGCAAGATCGGCTGGTTCAACAAGCAGGCCTACTTCTCACGGTTGACCTATTGGCTGGCTCAGGGAGAGTCGCGCGACAAGGCAGGCCTGACCTGCGAACGATGTCGCAAGCTAACCGGTCAGGCCGAATGGTGCGACTCATGCGGCGTGGGCAGTGTGGGGAATGTGGCGTTCCGCGACCGAGCGGCGTATGAGGCGGCCCGACCGGAATACGAGCGTCTGCGCGCCGCGGTCAAGACGCTCGATCGGTGCGAATACTGCGCCGTGGCCCTATGGACCGATACGACCTGTTTCGATTGCAAGATCACCTATCAGGATGGCAAACCGGTGCCGTAGGATGGGGCGTGCGCCCCATCTTGTTCAGCCCGCAATGCTCAGCTCAACAGGTCCGACGCGAAGGCAGCCACGTCACCGGCCAGGCTGCCGGTGCAATACTCAGCGCAGGCCGGAATCTCGCCTGGCTGCGAAAGGCCCAGCTTGGCGCGGACGAAGGCGCTCACGTCGAGACCGTTCAGGA
>JBHHUV010000052.1:0-11443 GCA_046754005.1 Phycisphaerae bacterium
CAGCCTGCTCCCCGTCGCCTTGGCCGATGCGGGCGGCACCACGGTCGTCCCGATCGGCACCGCCGGTGTTGCGCTGAACGGAACCGGTTCCTCCGGACTCGGCCTGAGCTATAGCTGGACCCAGACGGGTGGCCCATCGGTCGCCATGACCGGCGCCACGACTGCCACGCCAACCTTCGATTTCCCCACGACCGACGCCCTGCTGACGTTCGAATTGACGGTGACGGACACGAGCACGCCGCCGGTGACAGCCACCGACGTCGCGATCGTCACCAACACGGTCGTGGCCATTGCCGGAAACGACCAGGACTTCACGACCTCGGGCTTTCCCGTCAATGGCGTCCAGCTCGACGGAAGTGCCTCGAAGGGTGCGCAGCTCAATTACACCTGGACCCAGATGACCGGCCCGGTTGCGACATTGATCGATCCGGCCAATCCTGCGGCCCCCGGCGACGGCATGGCCAGCCCCTTGCTTATGTTCCCGCTGGATGGCGGCACGGTAACCCTTGAGCTGACCTGCAGCGGACCGGGAGGAACCTCGACCGACAGCATCAGTATCACGGCACCGGTCGGCGCCCCCGTTGCCGATGCCGGAGCGGACCTGGTTGTCTTCACGAATGAAGTCGTCCAGCTTGATGCGTCGAACTCACAGGGCATCATCAACACCGATGGAACCGGTTTCGTCTGGTCGCAGACGGCGGGTGAAACCGTCTCGCTGGGGACGCTTCAGGCGGATGGATCCGTCGCGATCGATCCGGCGGGTCCGCCGAACATCGCTCGACCGGCCTTCACCTTCCCCACGACGCCGCAGACACTGACGTTCCAAGTCACGGTGAACGGTCCCGGTGGCAGCAGCACCGCCCAGGTGAACGTGACGGTGGACAGTCCATTCAATGCCGACACGCTCAATCCCGGCAGGGCCCGCTGGACCGAGAACAAGGACAAGTGGGCCGTCGGTGGCACGAGCTCGATTCCGGGTCCGGGTCATAGCGTGACCTGCTGGTTCGGTTCGCCGACCACGGGCATCGAGCTGGGTACGGCCCAGGTCGATCCGATCGCCGACTGGAAGGTGACGGTCTTCGGCGGCGCCAATCCGCTGATCGAGGATCCGAATCACCAGACAATGATCCACTGTATCTCGACGCTCGGCGGCACAGTGATCATGGACTACGAGATCAAGTAAACGCCACACATGGCTTCGGGCACCGGACCGACCGTCCCGCCCAAAGCCGGCCTATCGTGTCTTGCACATGGCTCCCGTAATCCGATTCACCTCGGGTTGCGGGAGCCTCACATTTGCGCCCTCCTCGTCAAGGGTCATGTTCATGTATTGGGACGACGGGTGTACCACCGGGTGAGGGGAAACGCCGAAATAAAAAAAGAAGAGGCCGGGATCGCACCAATCAAATTGGAATGGTGTATTGAGGATCGGCATGCTTGCCCGCCTCGATGAGGTTGGGCTTGTGAGTGCGGTATCCCCAGCCACACGGGCTGAAGTCCCGTGGCTCGTCGGGCATGCCACACCTGACCGGCTCGCTTTCAGGCATGAAAGTTGCCCATATCTCTGTCGGAGCGAAGGGTATAAGCCGGAATCGCATTCCGATTGCTGCCGAATGGACAAATGATCAACATCATTCAGCCATGAGGGCCGCGCTCGGAATCGAGACAAACCAATGAATCGTAAACAGGCGCGTCAAACTCCGCACCAGGTCGAAAAAATCCGCATAGCGCGATGTGTTCATGGTGAATATCGAAATCTTACGACAGTGAAACGTGTGTGGTGATGATGGTCACAGATCCACCCAAGAACACTCCGACGAGAATGTGGAACGATCTACCCGAGCTGCCGGACTGGACGGGCTATGTGGTCGGTCCGATTCTCCTGTTGACGGCGGCCTGGTTTTGGTGGGGCCCCAGCGCTGCGAAACTACCCGAAAGCAAGGCGGCGATTGTCGATCCGTCCAGGCTGACGACGGCCCCGCGCCGCACCATACTTCACGACCCGCCCGTCATCGACATCAACGGCTTTCGGCGGACTTGCATGGAGTGCCACCGGACGTTCCCCGTGAGACAGGGCGAACCCCGGAAGCTCATCCAACATGCCAACGTGGTTCTTCACCACGGGATCAACAAACGCTGCCACAATTGTCACTATGAAAGCGATCGAGATCGGCTTGTATTGTTGAACGGAAAAGACATCGGCTACGACCAGGTCGTCGAACTGTGTGCCCAATGTCATGACCCGACGTATCGCGACTGGCAGCGCGGCGCGCATGGTCGAACGAATGGGTACTGGGATGCCAAGCGTGGCGAGGTCAAAAGGTTAGGCTGTACGGAATGCCACAATCCGCACAACCCACGCGTACCGGCGATGGATCCACTCGAACCACTCCCCGGGCCTCATACCCTGCGCATGGGCGTTCAGCGGGAAACGGAACATATCGAGACGGACTCCGTACGGGATCCGCTTCGGAAATTCCGAAGTCCAGAGAAAGAATGAATAGGATCGTCAGATGGCCATGGGCGACACAGCTCGACAGGAACAACATCGATGGTGAATAAGAAGACTGGAACCGGCGGCGGCGATCAAACGAGTGGTTCATCTCAGCCATTCGAACCGCAAGTCACCCGTCGAAGCTTTCTGAGGGGCAGTCTCGGCGTGGCCGGCGGTCTGGCAGCAGTTGCCGCAGCGCTCAGTCCGTTGAAGGATCTCGACAAGGATGATTTCACCATCGAGAAGTTTCTCCAGAAGCATTACAAGGAGATGACACCCGATGAAATGGAGAACGTCCTGTCCAGGATTCGTTTCGAGGTTGAAAAGCGTTACCAGATTCGACCGGAGCTTCGCGACATCAAGGCCAAGGATGGCGTCGAGTTTGTCTATGCCCTGCATCTCGGCCGCTGCATCGGTTGCCGTCGATGCGTCCACGCCTGTGTGGCCGAAAACAACCAGAGCCGCTCGCCGGAGATTCAATACATCCGAGTGCTGGAGATGCCCCGGGGCAGCGTGGATATCGAACGCGGCAACCACCATTACGATCGGCCGACGGTCCCGGACAAGGACCACTACTACATGCCGATCCAATGCCACCAGTGCGCCAACCCGCCGTGTGTCAAGGTTTGCCCCGTCGAGGCGACCTGGCAGGAGCCTGATGGCATCACGGTCATCGATTATGATTGGTGCATCGGCTGCCGTTACTGCGAGGCGGCCTGTCCCTACTGGGCGCGGCGATTCAATTTCACCGAACCGGGATTCGATAATCCCCAAAAAGATCTCAATCCCAACATGAGCTACCTGTCGAATCGACCGCGGCACAAGGGCGTCATGGAGAAATGCCATTTCTGCCTGCACCGAACCCGAGAAGGCCGGATGCCTGCCTGCCTGGAGGTCTGCCCGGTCGGCGCGCGCAAATTCGGAAATGTGCTCGATCCTGAAAGCGAGGTATCCCAGATCCTCAGGACCAAACATGTATTTGTGTTGAAACAGGAAGTCGGCACGCTTCCCAGGTTTTTCTACTATTTTGACGAAGACTATACGCGCTCCGTCCAGAACCATTCAAAGGTTTCGTTGCCGATCTTACCGTCACAGAGCGTCGGAGATTCGGCATGAGAGAGTATGCCCGCTTTCTCTGGCGGTGCTGCCGCATCAGCTTCGTCGGCAACTGGCGATACCATGCATGGATGCTGCTGCTGACGATCATCTCACTCGTCGGGCTCAATGCATACTGCCAACAGCTTACGCACGGATTGATCACCACAGGCATGACCGATCAGGTCTCCTGGGGAATGTACATCGCCAATTTCACGTTTCTCGTCGGAATGGCCGCGGCGGCGGTCATGCTCGTGATTCCGGTCTACATCTACCGCAACAAGGAACTCCATCATCTCGTCATTTTCGGAGAGCTGTTCGCCGTCGCCGCGATCATCATGTGTCTCCTCTTCGTCACGGTTGATCTCGGGCGGCCGGATCGATTTCATCATCTCTTTCTCAGGTTCAATTTTCCGATTTCCATGCTCACCTGGGACGTCGTCGTCCTCAACGGCTACCTGCTTCTCAATCTTCACATCTGCGGATACCTGATCTATTGCGACTATATGAAGCGAAAACCGAGCCCGGCCTTTTACATTCCGTTCGTGTTCATCGCCATCGCTTGGGCGATCAGCATCCACACCGTTACTGCTTTTCTCTATGTTGGCCTGGGCGGCCGCCCGTTCTGGAATTCGGCGATCATCGCACCGCGCTTTCTGGCCTCGGCCTTTGCCGCGGGGCCGGCGTTCATCATCCTCACGCTTCAGATTATCCGACGCTATGGACACTATAAGATCTCGGACGAGGCCTTGAAGATGCTTCGCAACATCGTCACCGTCGCCCTGACGATCAGCATGTTTCTCCTGGGTTGCGAGCTCTTTACGGAGTTCTACACCGAATCGGCCCACATGGTTTCCACGGAATATCTGTTTCTAGGGCTTCACGGATACCACGCCCTGGTTCCCTGGATCTGGACTGCCATCGGTTTGAACACCGCGGCCCTGATTATCCTTTTTCTCCCGATCCGGCGCAGCCTCAACTACATCAATATCGCCTGCGTGTTTATGATCATCGGTATCTGGATCGAGAAGGGCATGGGCCTGATTGTCCCGGCCTTCATTCCCACCCCGCTGGGTGAAATCGTGGAATACACACCTACTTGGAACGAGATTTCAATCTGCCTGGGAATCTGGGCATTCGGGCTTCTTCTCTACACAATTTTCGTGCGCATCACGATCCCTGTTCTTTCCGGCCGGTTGACGTATGATCGAATCTATCACACAAAGGGATTTTGGACACCGAAGCCCCCATCGCAAACACAAGGAAACACAACATGATGTATCACTCACGATTCAGAATTCCACGCGGTTTCACCCTCGGTTGTGGGTTGCTTGCATGGATTGCAATAGTTGTATCGACCGGCACGGCACGCGGTCAGGCCATCGGTCTCCCCAAGCTCAGCCCCGCGTCCCGGGAGTGTGTCGCCTGCCACAAGGAACAGAGCAAGGGACTCTATCAAATGTGGGGCGAGAGCCTGCACTTTCGCGCCAATGTCGGCTGCTACGAGTGCCACAGCGCCGGCGAAGATGAGCCGGACGCCTTCGAGCATTTCGATCACTTCATCTCCGTCATCGTCAGCCCGAAAGACTGTGGTCGTTGTCACTCGAAGGAAGTCGGAGAATTCATCGGCTCCCACCATGCCAAGGCCGGACGCATCCTCGGTTCTCTCGACAACGTCCTCGCGGAGATCGTGGAGGGCAACAGTGGATTCAGGACGATGGGCTTTCCCAAGGGGAACTCTCCCGCCGCCGTGAGCGGTTGTTGGCAATGCCACGGCTCTCGGATCAAGGTGCTCGAAGATGGCGAACTCGATCCGGCAACCTGGCCCAACACCGGCATCGGGCGCATCAACCCCGACGGATCGGAAGGCTCCTGCACGGCCTGCCACTCGCGACATTCCTTCTCGGCCGCTCAGGCACGGCATCCGGACACTTGTGGTAAATGCCACATGGGGCCCGATCATCCGCAAAAGGAAATCTACGAGGAGTCCAAGCACGGCATCAAGTTCTTCGCCAATATCGAGAAGATGAATCTGGATTCGCCCAAGTGGGTCGTCGGCGAGGATTACTGGGATGCCCCGGCCTGCGCCACCTGCCACATGTCCGCCACCAAGGACCAGCCGGTCACCCACGACATCGGGATGCGAATCAGTTGGAACAATCGCCCGGTGATTTCAATTCGTCCCGAGGTCGCCGACGCCAAGATGAATCTGCCGGGCAAAGACGTAGCCTGGCAGGTTCGCCGCGACAACATGAAAAATGTCTGCCTCAACTGCCATGGCCAGAACTGGGTAGATAATTTCTATGTGCAGTACGATGCCCTGATTCATCTCTACAATGAGAAGTTTGCGCGACCTGGCAAGGAACTCTATGATCTCGCAAAGCCCCTGCTCAAGCCGGTTAAGTTCGGAAACAAGATCGATTGGACCTGGTTTGAACTTTGGCACCACGAAGGCCGCCGTGCGCGGCATGGTGCCGCGATGATGGGCCCGGACTATACACACTGGCATGGAACCTACGAAGTCGCCAAGCGTTTCTACAAAGAGTATGTCCCCGAGCTTGAGGAATTGGTGGAGAAACACATCAATTCAAAGAATCCGGAAAAAGCCCAGGCGGCAAAAGCACTTCGGGATAAGCTTCACAAGGTCATCGAGTCGAATAATCACCGCTGGTACATCAATAAGATGGATCCAGAAGAAAAGGCTCGCCGGGCCAAGGCTGCCGAGGAGTTTCGCGCCCGATACAAGTAAGAGCCGGAGCAGTGCCTTGCGTCATATCCCCAACGAAGAAGACGGGAAACAGGCCCTGCGCGGGCATGTTTGTGACAAGGCTGCTGCTGCATACGCGAAATATGGACCGTCGATTGACTGGGATACGTTTCAGCGGATGCTCGACGACCCGCTGGTCGTGCGCTATCCCACGACAATCGTGTTTGACTCACAGCCCCTGGAACCCGGTGAATTTGCGTTCGTGCAGCCCCGAGGCGGGCAACCCGCCGAGGGGTTTCAGCTCTTTATCCACCCTCACTTTCGTGACCGTTCCGACGCCTTACCCTTGCTGATCGCCTATCACCTTGTTCGCGTGAACTATGGAGAGATCGCCACGCACGAGGAGGCGGAACTCTTCGGAGCCACGCTGCTCGGCCTGGAGGTGGATGCGTATTATCAATCAGTATGTCGCCTCGCCGACGAATTACTTCCCTCGGAGCCGCGACCGTGAGGAAACAGTCGGCACTCCGAAATGGAGCACCTGATATCTCCGTCTCGACGTGTCGGATTTGGGGATCCTGCCAAAGGCACCACCTGCTCCTCATTCACCCCAATCGACCTGTGTTATTGATTACTGGACATGCGTGGAGTATTATCAACAAGTGATCCTCGCATAAACCTATATTCGAAGGAGTGGATTGAATGAACACCAAGATGTCCTTTCTTGTAATGCTTAGTTCGGTCTTTGCCTTGTCCGGCCTGACATGCCCTTCGGATTGCTCGGAGAGCAATCCGAATCCAGCCGTGGATCGCATCGATTTCACGCTGGTCTCGACGACCTCCGCCACACAGGGGATGGTCAAGATTGACGGCGTTGTAGAAAACAAAGGCGGCGGCATGTTCGATTCGAACCCCGGCCAGCAGTCGGTTCAACTCTTCGAAGGTACCACCATGGTCGCCGAGCAAATTTTTGAAGACCTCGCTCCAAGCGCGATGGTGACCGTCTCCTTCACGAAAAATTGGGACACTACCAATGAGTTTCCACCGACATATCGGGCCATCATTGTCTATGATCCTGATATTTTCATCGATGGTAACGAGGGAAACGACGACTGCGCTACATCCGACAATGTGCTTGAGCGGAGTGGTACGGACATCAACGCGCTGTTCCCCTAATTGTTGTCTATTGACGAATAAGCGATCGCGCCGGGTGATATTCCAGGGATCAGTTGGGACGGGCAAGTATGACATGTGCCGGACCATTCATCCCGGTAAGGTGACCAGTCTGCCATCCTTCAGTTCAAACCGGCGATCAAACCGCTCGGCTAGCGCTTCGCTGTGCGTCACCACGATGAGAATCGTCTTCTCCTCACGGTGAAATTCGAGCATCAGTTCGGCGACCGTGGCGGCGGATGCCCGGTCGAGGTTTCCCGTCGGTTCGTCCGCCAGCACGACGCCCGGCCGGTTGATCATCGCCCGGGCCACCGCCACGCGCTGACGCTCCCCGCCCGACAATTCCGCCGGTCGATGGTCCCGGCGATCCGACAACCCTACACGCTCCAGCAGGGCACGGGCACGAGGGGCGGAATCCTCCTGCTGATGGCCCGCGAACGTGGGAATCAGTACGTTCTCCATCACGCTGCAATGCGGTAACAGATGATGTTCTTGGAAGATAAAACCGATTGCTTGATTGCGGAAGTCGGCCAGATCCGGTTCGGCGACATCGAACGGATTGTGCCCGTCGATCGAAACCGTCCCCCCGGTCGGTCGCTCGAGGGTGCCGAGAATATTGAGTAGCGTGCTCTTTCCCGATCCGGAAGGCCCCATGATGACCGCGGCCTCACCGGCGCGTAGCTCGAGCGAAACGCCGCGCAACACGCTCAAATCACCCCCGCCCGTGGGATAGTCCATCCTCAGATCGCTGGCTTGAAGTGTAACATCCATAGCATTTGGCATTCTATAGAACTCGATGCGATCACGCGATGTCGGCTGCCGGATCCAATTGACACCGCATTCCGGCGGTCCGAACAAGATTCAACTTTTTGAAGATTGATAGCATCCTTCAAACACCTCCCAAGCCCGCGCCGCCATCATCTCGTCCGTGTAGGAGGTTCGGACGGCCCGTGCACCTGCCTGCCCGAGTTCCATTCTCAGCGCGGGATCATTCATCAACTGCCCAATCCCCTCCGCGAGCGATGCCGGATCGTTCGGCTCACACATCAGCCCACCGCCCGTCGCCTCGATCAGATCTGGAAACGAGCCATGCCGCGGCTGAACGACGGGAACTCCCTGGGACAGTGACTCCAGCACATAAAGACCCTTGGCTTCGCGATAGACCGTCGGCACCGAGAGTATGTCGAGCGAGCGAAGCACGCGAATCTTTCCGGCACGGTCCACTTCCCCGACGACATCCACGAAGGCTTCCAGATCCCGTTCTGCCATTCGCGATCGGATTTTATCGAAGTAGGACCGCTGGTCTTCGCCGAGGTAACCCGCGATCTTCAATCGGCATGGTCGACCCTTTGCGTGCAATAGCGCAAAGGCCTCGCACAGAACATGAAGACCCTTGTCATGGCAGATGCGGGCCATATATCCGAGGGTAAACGGCCGATCGGTGGTTGGTGATGGGCCGTCCTCGATTGAATGTTCGTCTGATTCGATCCGGATGCCCAGCGGAACCTGATGAATTCGTTCCGGTGCGATACCGAGGGATGTAACGGCATAATTGGTGTAATAACGGCTGACCGACAAAAAGGCATCCACGTCGCGGCCGCCCAACCCGATCAATCGGCGGGCCTCTTCCTGATATGCCGACGGTAATTTATCGAGATAGATATCCTCACCAGTCAACGTGCAGGCCACGGCAACTCCCAGGTCGCGCTTGATCCGTCCGGCCAGCCCGACAAAGAATGCGTTCGGCAGGTGAACGACCTGTGGTGCTAGCTTTGCAAGGTATCCGATCAACCTGTCCAGCTCCCTGCGTTGGGCGCCGTTCTCGCCTCGTAGAATTGAAAGAACCAGTGGCGCAGAGGTCTCGGGCGAAGCACCGCCCGCATTTCGCATTGCCCTTTTAAGAAGCCCGGGCCGGTCCAACTGGCGAGACAACCATCTCGGCATGTGGCGAAACAGGGCGGACTTCTGTTGAAGAAAGATATTGATGCCGCCGTAGAGGACGCAATTTTCGCTCACATCCGGCTCGTCGGTGCGGATCGGCGAATAGACGGGAATCAGCACGACATCGAGGCCCTGTCGCTTCAGGGTGGCGACAAGCGTATTGTCGCGCATGCAACTCCCGCAATAAATCCCTCCCGCCCCGGCGGTCAGATAGGCAACCCGCATGATCGACCCACTATCGCGCATAAAGAGGGCCGCCACAACCGGACGGCCCTCAGGGTGTTCTCATTGTCTTATCGTTATCGCCGGCGCCTTCGAATACGCGACTTCATCCCGATGAACATCAGCGACATTGTGGCGAAACCGAACAGGCTGAAGATGCCGTCGGCACAGGCCTGCTGCGGAACCGGCAGCGGCGGCGCCTCGTCGCCGATGACGGTCTCGACCTTGCATGTATAGGTATATTCAAAAGGCTGCTCGGGATTGTCCGTGTTCTCGAATTGTCCCGTGCCACCCCAGGTCATCTGAACATTCCGCGCCGCCGCCGCGCCCCCGACAACTGTTCCCTTGGAAACCGCGGGAAAGATCACCGGTGTGACAAAACCGAAAAAGCTCAGATCGTTTTCAAACGTGATCTCATATTCGTCCACTGTCTCGAACGTACGCGTCGCCGCGTCGTAGGTACCCTCGGACTGGTTGATCCGAACGCCGATGCGACCGGTCGTAATGCCCAGCGGCAGAGTCAACGACTCAATCTGCTGGTTGTAGTCCAGAAACCGCGCTGTCCCCGCCTCTTCGTCGATCTCCAATTGAAATCGTGTATAGAATACGTTCGAAGTGGAGTCAAACCCCAGCGAGGGGAAGGACAGGGTGAAATCGGTGGTGACATTACCGTCCTCGAATGCGTTCAGCGTCTTCGGTTCCGCGCCGGCACTGTTCGTCCAACCCAATCCGCCGATCAATCCGGCGATGCACGTTAAGACACAAGGGTGAAGCTTCATCTTCAAAGGCTCCTTTTAATTAGGGTGTCCTGCCGCCCGATGCCTCGCCATGCCCGCGACGACCTTCTCTCCGTGAAAACACACTCCCGTTCCCATGTGGAACGGCACCAGTGTAAACTATTTTCTCGCAGAATGCGCTCCAAAGCAGTAGATTACACCATCCTCGGTCCCAACCACCAGCCTTCCGGCCGCCACGGCGGGCGAGGCGCTGATCGGTGCCCCGGCCTCAAACCGCCAGATTTCGTGCCCATCAGCCACTTTTACGCCATACAGGTTCCCATCCGACGATCCGAAATAAACCGTCCCACCCGCCACCACCGCCGATGAATCGATCCGACCCTTGGCCCGAAACTTCCATATTTCCTTGCCGGTCATCGCGTCCAGCGCGTGCATGATGCGATCCCGGCCCCCGATGAACACCCGGCGCTCCGTCACGGCGGCGGAGGCGTGGAAGGGAAACTTCCGCTCTGGATCGTAGTGCCAGATCGTCTTCCCTGTCTTCCAGTTAGCGCAAAGAACCCGGTTGCCCAGCGTTCCCAGATAGACCCGCGCGCCACGAATGGCCGCCGAGGATGCCGTCTGTGCCCCGACCTCCAGTGACCGTGCCTGCGTCCCGTCGCGGATGCGGATCACCCTGATCTGCCCGTCGCAGCCGGCGGAGATGGCGTGGCCCTCCGCGATCCCCGGCGTCCCATGGACTTGTGCCTCGGTCTCGAATTTCCAGTGCACGCGGCCGCTGCCGGCGTCCAGACAATAAACATGGCCGTCGTAACTCCCGAAGATCAGCCGATCATCGCTGATGTTGGCGGAGGAGACAATTTCCCCCTCAGCGGTGAACGACCACATGAGTCGTCCGGTCGCGGCGTCGAGCGCCCGGAACACGCCGATTTCGTCTCCGAAATAGACAACCCCGTTCCGCACCGTCGGCGACGAATGGATCGCCGCGTTTTCGTCCGTCTTGTAGGTCCACTTCACATGTCCATCGGCGAGATCGAGCGCCTCATGGGCGATACCGTCAACACCACGACCGAG
>JBHHUV010000053.1:0-11378 GCA_046754005.1 Phycisphaerae bacterium
ACCAATACTACAACACCGCGATACGAGCCGCGCGACGACGCGGGTACGCCGGATCCCGATGCAGTGCCCCCCTCGGACGTGGATCTGGCAACCGAATTCGTAGCGATCAAGCAGAGCGAGATCGGCTATCGAGCCAACGCGGCAGTCATTCTCGTCGCCGACCGGATGGCGGGCGACTTATTGGATTTGCTTGCCTGATCCCGCACGTATCTTCTTGACATGAGGTGTTGTTGATTTTTGAGTCGAGGGCCTGGTTGGGCCCGTGGCTGGCGCGCTCGCGGGTGGGGGTACGGCGAGTGCCTTGTGTTTTCTCAGCCACGCCAGAAAAACCTCCGGCTTCGGAACCGGGTTGGCATAAGTGGACTCACCCACCTTTTTCCCATCGGGGTTGCACATCACACAGATCTGCGGATCTAACACACCGTATTTCCGGGCTTCGCGTTTACACCAGGCGTATTCCAACTCGACATTGATCGTGCCGAGCATCTCCTTTTGAACTTCCGGATTCGCGAAGACCTCGAGCCTCATGTTGCGATGGGGCGTCGAATCCCATTCCTTAAAATACAGCAGGAGCGGTTTATGCTCCTGCTTGGCGAGTCTTTCACCCGATCCCAAATCCAGATACCAGACGGGGCTGCTGCAACCGATACCGAGTAGCGGGGTGATCCAGCATAAACAACGCCATGCGAGGCGAGTTGCGCGGTTTGGGCGATGGATTGTTCCCGAGGAAACGATCATTCTATCCACTCAATGATCTCCCATTTGTGTTGTCAACTCCCGGTACGAGGGCGTGATACTCGATGGGTACAAACGCTTATCGACCGCGCCGTCGCCCCCGCTTTTGAGTACTTCGTGCGGGGGATCGTTTTTTACGATGGACCGGTTCAACAGCGCGAACCTCGCTTCCGCGCCGATCGGTGCAGGACAAATCCACATCGGCGACGGCGTAGGTTTCAGTTCCATTGATTTGAATGGTTTGTCCGCAGGCACGCTCAAGATCGGCAAGTTGTCGACGCTTCCGATTGAGCAACACGCTGGCTACCTGATTTGAAACCCGCACATCAATCCGCACGACCCCCTCGCGCTGAGACGCAAGTCGGATCTGGCGCATCACATCGAGTGCCACCGATTCCGCCGCCTTCACCCGTCCGCTTCCAGCACAACGCGAGCACTCCCGAAAAACCGTCTTGGTCAGCGACGCACGCTGACGTTGTCGAGTCATCTCAAGCAACCCAAATCGGGAAATCCGAAGAATCTTGGCCCGCTCCTTGTGTTGCTTCAGTGCGTCCGCGAAGCGGCGCTCGATCGTGCGCCGGTGTCGATCCTGAGTCATGTCAATCAGATCGCAGACAATCAATCCACCGAGATCTCGCAAGCGAAGCTGTCGGGCAATTTCATCGACCGCCTCCAGGTTCACACGATACGCGGTCTCCTCTGCGTTTTCCGGAAGCCGAAATGTGCCCGAATTGACGTCTATGGCCACAAGGGCCTCGGTCTGCTCGATCACCAACGATCCGCCGCAAGGCAGGTCGACCTTTTTCTTATGCAGTTGATTGATTTCAGTTTCGATCCCGTGGTGGTGAAAGATGGGTTCGGGGGAATCAAATACTTCCACGACATCTTGGGCGCGCGGGCTTGCGATCGCCAGAAATTCACGCACCCGGTTCGCGACTTCGGCGCTATCGACGACGATCCGCTTCAAATTCGTGTCATACACGTCGCGGATGGTGCGAATGACCAGATCAGACTCCCGATAGAGTTCTGAAGGGGCCGGCTCCTTCTTGATCCGCAGGGCCACGCGTTTCCACAGGCGCGAAAGGAAGTTCAAGTCCCGCTGAAGATCCCGTTTCGTCCGATCCACCCCGGCGGTCCGCATGATGAAACCCATCCCCGAGGGGAGCGAGAGTTGCCCAAGCAGATCGCGCATCTTCCGTCGCTTCGCGTCGTCTTCGATCTTTCGAGAGACGCCGAGCTGCTCCATGCCCGGCATCATCACCAGGAATCGACCGGGGATGGAGATATAGCTTGACAGTGTCGGACCCTTCGTCCCGATGCCCTCCTTGATCACCTGTACGATGACCTCCTGCCCCCGTTCGAGACAGGATTGGATCGGCGGTCGCTGTCGGCGCGGCGTTTTCTTGCCGACCATCTCCGGCTCGCCCTTGCTGTCTGGGAAATACTGTGGATGCAGATCGCTGATGTGTAAAAATCCCTGAAACGGAAGTCCGAAATCCACAAAGGCCGCCTGAATCGACGACTCTACCTTGCTGACGCGACCCTTGTAGATGTTCCCGACATTCGAGGATGAGTCCGTTCGCTCAACATACAATTCATCGATGCGGCCATCTTGCAGAATGGTAATACGGCACTCTTCCGCCTCGGCAACGTTGATCAACATCTCGCGCGCGACAGCCTGAGCGCTCGCGGCAACGACCTTGGAGGGCAGTGTTTTCTCACGCGTTTTTTTCCGCTGTTCCTTGTCTTCACTGGATTCCCCGTCGCCCTCAGCAGCCGACTCTTTTTTCTCAACCTCATCGAAATCGATCGGATCAATCGTTTCACGATGATCCTGCTCCGAAGCCTTTGAAGCAGCCCGCTTCGTACGCGACTTTTTCGATCGCTTCTTGGCGAGTGGCTTCTTGGATTTTCGCCGAGTGGATGCCTCGCGTTGGGTTGATTCGATGTTGGCGCCGTCCGAAGGTTTAATGTCTCCCGCGTCGGGTTCACCTTCAACGTCTATTTCTTTCGCGATTTCAGAAGTCTTTTTCCTGGATTTCCTGATATCCGCCGTGCGGTTGCTTTGGGGAGGGGATGCAACCGACGCGATGACTTCCGCCTCTTCGGCAAGGCGTCGCGTGCGGGACTTACGAATCTTTCGTTTTCGAACTGATTTGCTTTCGGTTTGTTGAGATTCTCCTTCGGAAGCGCTCTGATCCTCCGAGCGCATCGCGGAGGATCGCGATTTCGGGGGCTTGTTTTCCGAAATCTGCTCTTTTCGCCTGGCACGGGAAGATCTTCCGGCCGTCGCCTCCCCGAGCGCGCGGGAGGCTTCTGTGTCGAATATCCCCGCGCTGAAATCGGATGGGTTCGAGGCGTTGACGGGTTCGCGGTCCTTCGATGCGACCGGTATATCAGCCGGCGCGGGGGAACCGGATGTGGCGGGAGCGCTCTTGGATCGGCGATCTTTCCGCGGGGTTGACTCCGTCTTTTTTTGAGTCTTCTTTCGATTGGCACGCGTCTTTACGGTACCATTGGTTTTTTTGCGATTCCTCAACTTCTTTTCGGAAGTCTTCTCGCTCTGCAAATTCGTCACCATGATCCTTTCGTGAGGGAAGGGCGGGCGGTGGAGCCACGAGATGGGGGAGCGATCAGGTCTCGTAGGTGGTCTGCCGTCGGACGACACGATGCATCAATGTCCGACCGGAAAGTCCGATGCTGTCCAGAACTTCTCCGATCTTGGCCGTGCCGTCCGGGCTGATGCTTTGCACCCAGCTTAACTCGCCGTCGGAAACCTGCATGCTCGTGATGAAGACGCGAATGTTGATGTCGCGATACGCCGGGCCTTGCCCGATCGTCCTTCGGACGAGCACGGATTCCTTCGCCAGGAATTCGGCCGCCGATTGTGCGACTGATTCGCATGTCCTCGGATCCAGATCCATTGAATATCGTGCTGAGCAGGGCAGCCGGCGATCCCGTTCGTCGAGTCGTTCGGCATGAAGAAGGCGCATGCCTTCCGGAACCTCGGTTGCAACACGAGTCAATAGGGTGACTGGATCTTCGTCGGAGATCAATTCGACAACGAGCAGGTCGCTCAAGGTCGCGACACCGACGGGCCGTGGCAGCGCGATTCGCACGCGCGGCCGAGGGTTGAAGCCCTCTGAGTACCGCAGAGGTACGCCGGCGCGTGTCAGTGTTCGTCTGAACAGGCGCAGGGTATCCTGGTGCGATATGAACCTGAGGTCACCTTCTACAGCGTAGTGAATCGCCAGCCGATTGCGCAATCCGTCCGCAATCCCTTCTATCCTTACTGTAATGTCTGTTTCGTCCTTCCCGGCTTCACTTCGGTGCCTACACAGCACCTTGGCCGGGACGATTGACAATCACTCGTTTCTTGAACGAGTTGCGATGACGCAGTCATCCGTGAATGACACGGATCGAATCGGACGCCGACTGCGCGATCGCGACGCGTCCAATGAGTGAATACCCACTCATAGATCCCCCCAGACTTTTCGAGTTTCGTCTCTCAGGTAGTTTAGCACCTCCCGTTCGGTTTCAAAGGACATCACACGCCGTTTCACTCGTTCTGCGTCGGCTAGTGTGATGCTGCGAATCACTTTTTTTGTACGTGGAATATTCCCCGCTGCCATGGAAAGCGTACGTAACCCCATGCCTACCAATAAGATAGTGAAGAAGATGTCCCCCGCCATCTCCCCGCAAAGGCTCACTTTCGTATCGTAACGTCCCGCATCTCGAATCACCCCCCGCAACAGCCGAATGATCGACGGATCCGCGGGTGTGTAGAGTTGAGCCACACGCTCGTTGGTTCGATCCACCGCCAGCGTATACTGGATCAGATCATTGGTGCCGATGCTCATGAAGTCCGATTCGCGGGCCAGCTCCCGCGTGCACAGGGCCGCCGCCGGTGTCTCGATCATCACGCCGACGGGAATCTGACTCTTGAAATCGTAGCCCTCCTGCTCCAGATCCTCCATGACCAGGCTCAACACAAACTTGGCCTGCCGCAACTCCATGATGCGGGAGATCAGCGGGAACATCACCCGGATGTCACCGTACACACTCGCGCGAACGATCGCTCGTAGTTGCGCACGAAACATCGTCAGGTTCTGAAGGCTGTAGCGGATCGATCGAAGCCCCAGAAAGGGATTCTTCTCAGCCTCCCACGTTGCGTTTCGATGACACTTGTCGCCGCCCAGGTCCATCGTGCGGATCACGAGCGGGCCGCCGCCCGCGGCTTCAACGGCTTCGGCCGCATGTCGATACGCGGTGAACTGTTCCTCCTCAGTTGGGAATGAATTCTCCTGTAAAAATAGAAATTCGGTACGGTACAGGCCGATGCCCGCTGCGCCTTTTTCCATGCAGTCCGAAATCTCCAGGGGAAATTCAATGTTGCCGAGCAGTTCGATGCCGACACCGTCCTTCGTCTCCGCCTTCAGATCGCGAAGCGCATCGAGCGTCTCGCGAACTTCCTGAAGATGTTCCGCCTCCGCTGCGTAACCCTTTCGTTGGCTCGTGTCCGGATTGATGACGACGACGCCATGAAGACCGTCCACCACGAGAGTGTCGCCGCTGGCCACATTCGCCGTGATGTCTTCCAGCCCAACCACGGCGGGGATACCCAGGCCGGCGGCGATGATGGCCGTGTGAGACGTGGTTCCACCTGCATCGGTGGCAAAGCCCAGAAGCCGCTTGGTTTGTTCCAGCATGACCAACTGTGAGGGTGTCAGGTCATGTGCTACGATCACAGCCGGCTGCTCAAGTGATGACAGGTCGTGCCGCGTCTCGCCACCGACGTGATGCAGCAACCGCCGTTCGATATCCTGAACATCCTTCGCGCGCTCTTGAAGAAACGGGCTGCCCATCTCCTCGAATCGACGGCGATAGCGGCGCATGAAGATGCTGATGGCATAGGCTGCGCTGTACTGTTTGGACTCAATGAGCGCGGCGATTTCCTTCCGAGGTTTCGGATCCTCCAGCCAACGTTCGTGGTATCCGAAAATGTCGGCCAGCTCGGTCCCGGCGCGCTCGGCGAATCGCTCGCGTTCCTGTGCGATTTCACTCCGCGCGGACTCGAAGCTTCGATCCAGCAATGCACATTCGTTTGAGATCAGGTCCGCCGGCACCATCCGGCGCGGAACCCGCGTCTCCTCGGTATCGAGCAAGAGGACGTCGCCGATAACCACGCCGGAAGATACACCGATGCCCCGCTTTAATGGCATAGCATGTCCACCTGCGTCCTAAAACGATGTGCTCGAAGACCACCCCCGATAGCCCGTTGTCTGAAGTGGGTTGCCGGTGCCGAGGGAACCACGTTGTCGCTCCCCGTTGAGATGAAAGCCGGATTGCCGATGAGGTTCAGTCTTCCCCGAACTTGTTCTTTACCAGGTCCGCCAGATCCTGGACCGCCAGCGCAGCGTCCTCCCCTTCGGCGTGAATCTGAATGGTTGTGCCCTGAACCGCTTCCAATAACATCATTTCCATCGGGCTTTTCCCGTCTACCTCGCGATCGGCGTTGCGAACCCGAATCGAACTGCCGAATCGAGATGCGACATCCACGAAGCGCATCGCCGGTCGCGCGTGCAGGCCCTGTATGTTCGAGATAACAACCTCGATCTCCGCGCTGGGTTGATTGTCCGGCATCAGGTTCATCCATGGGGATTCCAGACACCGCGCTTCTGCTCTGCATACGGCCGCCTGATAAATACATCGCGTCATTCGCGTTCGAGGGTGCTGGAGTCGCGCTCAAAAAAAAACCGATTCGTCCCCGCCCACTATTCCGCGGGCATTTCATCGGCCTCCCGAATCAATTCCAGTATCGCATCGGTGGTTTCGGATTGTCGAAAAAATCGTCTGAAACTGTCTCGTTGGAAATGGGTAAACATCGTCGCCATCGCTTGAAGGTGGCCGTCACGCGATTCGAGCGGCGAGAGCAACAGCATAATCGTATAAACAGGCGCTCGATCCAATGCCACAAAATCAACGCCGTTGGAACTTCTGCCGATGGCGGCCATGATCTTCGACACCTTCGCATGCTTCACATGGGGAATCGCCACCCCCTTGCCGAATCCCGTGCTCCCCTGATTCTCGCGATGGATGGCCGCACGAGCCACCGCCTCAACGTCCTCCTCTTCCAATGCGCCGACCGATGCCAGGGAGACGATCAATTCACGTATCACTCCGTTGCGATCGGTCGACTGCAAATCAGGGATGATCGCTTCTGGCACAACGAAGTCGCTGAACTTCATAGAGACTCGCCTTCTGGTGTAGGGGTCGGGGCGGTATCGGGAGGCGATTCTCTCATGGGCTCCCGGTCGCTCAACCCATCCGGGTGCTTGCGATTCCGGTATTTTTCCTTATGCCGATTCAGTTGCCTTTCCAGATCCTTCACCGTCGCGTCCACCGCCGCGTAGGGATCCTCGTGTTCCTCTTTGGCGATGAAGGTCATGTGATGATCCGCCTTGACGATAATCTCACAGCGATGGTTGTCGCCTTGACGCTCAAACACGACTTCCGCGCTGTGGGCCCGATCGTAGAATTTACTGAGTTTACCGGCCTTCTCGTCGACAAAGGACTTCAGCGCATCGCTGAGATCCATGTGACGACCGCTGACGGTGATGCGAATCATAAATTCTCCACCTCATGTTTGTAATGGACGAAAACCAAAACCATTCGGCCTCCGTCTTATCGTCGGTAACAAAACAGCATAACATGAGCCTCAGTAAATAGTTGCGCGATATACACCCCTTATCATCGCGAGTTTACGCTGGGCTTGCCATCGGGTCAAGCCTTCAGATCATGCGCCCCTCGATGGAGCATGGGATCCTGTCAGCTTTCCGATAGTGTCTCATTCAACGCTCTTTCCGGTTCCGGTAATGACGAGGTTTTCGCCAGAACCGCGGCCAGGATGCGCCGGGCACCGGCCGCACGGAGCGTTCTTCTGGCCTCGGCCAAAGTCGCGCCCGTATTAGTGACGTCGTCGATCAGACACACGCACCGTCCGGCAACAGACACGCCGGGTACAACCTTGAAGGCTCCGGCAATGGCCTTGACGCGCGCCTGTCGGGTCAAGGTCACGTTGACATGAAACTGGTGAACATAGCGAGTCATTCTCAGCACCGGCGCGACGCGGCCACCGAATCGTCGAGCCGTCTGCCGAGCCAATAGGGCCGTCGGTTGATAGCGCCGTCTGAATCGTCGATACCAATGGGACGGCACCGGTATCCACAGGTCCACCTCATTTGAATCCACCCGGGACTGAACCGCATCGGCCATCAGGCTCCCCAGTGGGTGCTCGAGAACGATTTCATGTTTGAAGCGCAGGATCATCGCCCGCAACGCCCCCGCGTACCGACCGACGCGAATGAAGCGATCGAATCGAAGGTGTCCCCGCTTCCGCAGGCGGCAATTCCCACAGCTCCCCTCGATGAGAAGATGTGGATGTTTATCCTCTCCGCAGGTTTCGCAGTAGTATCCCCCCACCAGTCGCGACATGTCCGTCGCGCATCGATTGCACAAGACGGGGCCGTCCGATCCGATGGATACTCCACAACCGGCACAAACGCGCGGTATCACCAAATCTGTGATCATGCCCCCCATCCGGCGGATGGATGAGACCAGACGAATCATGGATGGGTCGTCTACGTGAACTTGGAAACTGATAACCGAGGTTGCGGAGACATACACAGAAATCGATTCTGATCAACGATCCTCGTTAAACTCAGCGATTCGCTTCTCTGCGGCCTTTGCGAGGAGTCATCGGGAATTCTTATTCGGCATTGTTGTCGGGTTCATCGCGATGATTGGAGTTGCTTGCTTCAACCGCGATCTTGGCGACCGAGACGACCGTGTCTCCTTCGTCCGGCGTGATGATCTTCACGCCCTGTGTCGCCCGGCCGATCTCACGCAGTGACGAGACACCCGTGCGTAGCATGATCCCCTTCGCGGTGATCAACATCAGCTCATCGGTATCCTGAACGGCACGCAACGCGACGACTTGGCCGTTTCGGTCGGTGGTTCGAATGTTGATCACCCCGTTGCCGCCGCGCTTCTGAAGCCGATATTCCTCGATGTCCGTTCGTTTTCCATATCCGTGCTCGCAGATCGTCAAGAGGCTCATGCCCGGACGGATTACAGCCATATCCACAACCCGATCATCGCCCTTGAGGCTGATACCCTTCACACCCGCCGCACCCCGACCCATCGCCCGGATGTCCGACTGTTTGAAGCGAATGGCCTGGCCCTTCCGCGCGCCGAGCACCACTTCATCCTGATCTTCCGAGAGGGCGACACCGATCAGGGTATCATCCGGATCCAGACCGATCGCGATGATGCCGCTCTGCCGCGGCCGCGAGAACGCGCCCAACGCCGTCTTCTTCACCCGCCCCTTCGCGGTCGCGAATACGACGAACTTTTCCTCGAACTCCGTGACAGGCAAGACTGCCTTGTATCGCTCATTATCCTGCATTTTCAACAGGTTCGCGATCGATCGGCCCCGCGCCGTTCTCGCCATCTCCGGGATGTCATAGACCCGCAGCCAATAGACACGGCCTCGATCCGTGAAGAAAAGCAGATAGTTGTGCGTTGTCGCGGCAAAAAGATTTTCCAGAAAATCGCCTTCCCGTGTGTCGCTGCCCTTCACCCCTCGGCCGCCCCGACCCTGCTTTCGATAGGCATCTGGAGAGGTACGCTTGATATAGCCCTCGTGCGTGATCGTCACCATCATCGGGACGTCTTCAATCAGTTCCTCCATGCTGAACTCGCCGACGTCGCCGGTGATCTCCGTGCGCCGATCGTCCGCGTACTTGGACTTCATCTCGTGGATGTCCTCGCGGATGATGTCCAACACCCGTGCCGGGTCGGACAAAATCTGTTGATAACCATCAATCTCGTCCACGAGACCATTGTATTCCTTCGCCAGCTTCTCCACCTCGAGGCCCGTCAGACGCTGCAACTGCATCGACAGAATCGCCCCCGCCTGCACGCCGGTCAAAAACTGATCCTTCTCTCGAACGCGCCGCGCGAAGACCTCGGGCAGCAGCTTCGCCATCGCCGCCGTTTCAGGCAGACGCAGTGGTCGCTTCATCAACGCTTCCTTCGCCACCTTCGGATCGGCCGACGACTTGATCAGGGCAATGATTTCGTCGATGTCCCCCACGGCGAGAATGAGTCCTTCCAGAATGTGGGCCCGTTGCCGCGCCTTTTGAAGCAGATAGCGCGTTCGCCTTGTGATCACCACTTTGCGATGATCCAGGAAATGACGCATCAGTTCGATCAGCCCCATCGTCTTGGGCTGCTTGCCGACCAGGGCGATGTTGATAATCGAAAAAGTCGTCTGCAGCGGCGTGTGTCGATACAGCTTGTTCAAAGCGACATCCGCGTTGACACCGGTCTTCAGTTCGATCACGAGCCGAATCGCGTGCTTCCGATCGGATTCATCCCGAATGTCACTCACCTCGCTCAGTCGCCCGTCCTTGACACCCGCGACCAGTTTCTCCGTGATGGTGTTCTTCAGCAGTCCATAGGGGATCTCGTCCACCACGATCCGCGATCGGCCGCCCTTCATCTCCTCGATATGCGTCTTCGCACGCTGCTTGAGCGAGCCGCGCCCGCGGGTGTAGGCGTCGATGATCCCCTGTCGGCCGCAGATCATCCCCCCCGTCGGAAAGTCCGGACCCGGTACGATCTTCATCATGTCGGGCAGGCCGATGTCCGGGTTTTCGATCAGTGCCACCAGGCCGTCGCAAATCTCACCCAGGTTGTGCGGTGGCAGGCTGGTCGCCATCCCGACCGCGATCCCCGTCGTCCCGTTGACCAGCAGGTTCGGAAACTTCGCCGGCAGCACCGTCGGCTCCGTTGTGGTCTCATCGTAGTTGGGGATGAAATCGACCGTGTCCTTGTCGATATCATCGAGCATCTCCATCGTCGGCGCCGTCATCCGGGCCTCCGTATAACGCATCGCCGCCGGTGGATCGCCGTCGATCGAGCCGAAGTTGCCCTGGCCGTCGATCAGCGGAACACGCATGTTGAAGGGCTGGGCCATCCGCACCATCGTCGGATAGACCACCGCGTCGCCGTGCGGATGGTAATTCCCCGTCGTGTCACCCGAGATCTTCGCGCACTTTCGATGGGGGCTTCGCGGCCCGAGCTTCAGATCGTGCATCGCCGTCAGGATCCGCCGCTGAGAGGGCTTCAGACCGTCGCGCACATCGGGCAATGCCCGCGAGACGATTACGCTCATCGCGTATCGCAGATACGAATCCTGCATCTCCTCGACGATGGGCAGATTATGAATCGATTCAGATGGGGCCTGTTCTTGTTGCTCGCTCATTCATCCCTCGTGTCAACGTGCCATCACCTCCGACGACGCGGTTCCGATTCGAATCCGCCGGCGAGGCTGATCTCACAGCTCGGCATTGTAGCCGAATGACGGCTCCGAGGCGATGCCTTCCACATTGTCATGATAGGCCAAATCATCCATAGAACCCAATCCCTCGGAGGCCACGAAGTCGGTATCGATTGGATCTTCGACTGAGCATGCATTCACTGGTTGTGGTTCTGGTTCCGACCGATGCGAAACTCGAATCTCACGGAGGTGTCCATCCCCGGTCAATGGTGTATTCGACACAGCCCCTTAGCACTGC
>JBHHUV010000054.1:0-11331 GCA_046754005.1 Phycisphaerae bacterium
CGAAGGCGTGGAGCGTCAGGCTGTAGGACAGGCCGCCCATCATGTGGGCGAGCAGCGCCACCGTCGCCTCGTTCGTGCCGAAGTGAACGTGTACATGATCGATCTTCTGCTTCTTGACCCAACGCAGAACCAGGGCAGCCTGCGCCAGATCCAGCCAACTCGCACCCGCATTCCGCAACACGCATCCGATCGCGCGAAGGTGGGTGATCGGCCGCCGGCTCCACCGCGGCCAGTGCGCCCGCCAAAGCTTCACGAAATCCGACAGGATCGTCTCGGGAAAATAATGAACCTTGCCGTCTACACGCGAGATCGATTCATGAAAAATGCCGTCGGCCGGCTTCTTCAGCGATCCGATGCTCACGTGCAGCCCCTGCCGCTGAAGTTCGAGAATCTCGTTCACGATAAAGGTCTGACTGAAACGCGGATACATCCGCAGCAGGTAGCCCACATGGGCGGATCGAGTTGAGGGTTTGTTTCGCATGATCATGATCCGGCCCCCGCCGTTGCCTGTTCCGACGCGCCGAGAGACCGATCCGACACGACGCCCTGAATCACGTCGGACGTCTTCACCGCCGCGTGGGCCCACGTGTATTGATCGCGCACGACGCCGAGTGCTCGCGACGCGAGACGCTCACGCAGATCCACCGATTGGCGAACGCGACGAAGTTTCTCCGACAGATCCGACACATCGTCCGGTCGGCAGAGCAGCCCATTCGAGCCGTCTTCGATCACCTCGCTGATTTGTCCCAGACGCGTCGCCACGACGCAGGTGCCGGAGGCCATGTATTCAAAGAGCTTGATCGGTGAAAAGTAGAACTGCTCGACCTCTCGGAAGGGCGCGACCGCGACGTCCATCGCCCGCAGCAACGAAGACACCCGCTCGTGCGGAACCGCTCCCGTGAAGATGACCGCCTGATCCAGGCCCATCGACCGGGCCGCCTGTCGGAGCGAGTCCTCCATCGGACCCGTTCCCACGATGACCAGCCGGGCCGAGGCGTCGTCTTGATGCACCCGCTGAAAGGCCGCCAGCAGCACATCCACACCATGCCAGGCCTTCAGGCTGCCCGCGAAACCGACTACATATTGACCGTTCAGGCCCAACTCCGCTCGGCAGGCCGCCCGCGACGGCGCTTGATCAAACAAATCGAGGTCCACGCCGTTCGGGACCACGTGGACGCGATCTCGATCCACACCCTTGGCAACCAGCGCATCCGCCAACGGTGACGAGACCGCCAGAACCGCATCGGCCGAACAGAGAACGCGACGCTCCATCTCCTCGGCCAATCCCTGAAGTGCCAGGGAGCGGAACTTTCGTGCCTCCTCGGTCAGGATCGCGTTCACTTCGAGAATCAAAGGGATGTTCAAGGCCCGTGCGAGATCGAGCCCCACATGGCCAAACAGGGAGAGTCGTTCGACGATGGCCGTCGGTCGGTTTTCCGAGAGCGCCGCCATCGCCAGGTCGAATACCCATGGATTGTAAAGCAGTGGGCGAAGTTCCTTCGCCACGGCGTCGCCATAGCCACGATCGCGCATCCAACCCTTGAGAATCTTGGCCGTCTTGTCGGCAGGGGGGCAACCATGGGGCAGGAGTGAAATAGCGGGATGATCTTCGCCCGGACCTTCGTGCGGGCTCAGCAGGGAAACTTCGTGACCGACCTGCGCGAGACCTTGTGTGATCGCGCGCAGATGGATCGAAGCGCCCTTGGTACCGCGGGGCTTGATCCCGAAATCACTACAGACATAGAGAATTCGCATCACAGGTCTTCCTGCTCCAGAATTCGTTGAAGCGCGCCCCGACACGCTGTAAACCGTTCAAATCCACCGTTGGCTGGGTCTGATGTTTCCCTTCTTTCAGCATCGACATGACGCGGTGGGCCAGTTCTCCATTGCTCAGCTTGGAGGGATGCATATGCCGAACCACTCCCAGATCGCCCCACAACCGAGCACGGATGGCCTGTTCCATTCGGGGTTTGATCCGTGGAACGACCAGCGCCGGCTTGCGATGAGTCGCGATCTCACAAAGTGTGTTGTAGCCCGCCATCGAGACGACCATGTCCGTCCCGGCAATCCGGCTTCCCATATAGGGTTCAAAGTCGATCCACGTCGCGCCTTGAACCCGCATCGCCTTTCTTCGCAATCGATCCGCCGCCGATTGGGGAAGATCAGGCCCCCCCACAATCGTTGATCGTACACCCATCGCCGAAACCATATCTCCCACTCCCGACAGGTAGGCGTCCAGAAGGTTTTCACCGTCCGTCCCGCCCCCGACCGTCACGAGCACTTCTCGATCGTCCTTGCTGGTCGATCGAGCCGGGGCACAGGGATCCCGTGCGATGTATCCCATAAATTTCAGCTTTTCGCAGATCTTGGGAGACAGCCGATACGCCTCTCGGGGATCGAAGACCTCTTGAATCCCGTACACCCAGATCTCATCGAAGCAGTTTTCGAGAACCTCATAGACCCCATTCCGAGTCCATTGAGCAATTGTTGCCTCCGGGTCATCCTCGATATCCCGCATCCCGAACACGACCTTCATCTTCGGGCGGTTCTTCCGAACCCAGCGCAAGGTGGGGAGTAGCTCACCGCAGACCCCCACAGGGGCCTTGTCCACCAGGAGCACGTCCGGATTGAAGAATTCCGCCGTCTGAAGCAGCAGAGACTCCCGGCAACGCATCATCTGTTCCGAGGAGACAGTCAGGTATTTGCACCCATAGGAGCCGTCGTCCAGCTTCTTCAGGGCCGGCAGCTTGATGGAATCCACCCGGGGGATCTGCTTGAACAGGGTCAGATAAGGCGTCCCGGTCGCCAGCAGAAACGAAGCACAGGGATGTTGGCGCCCGACATGCTCGCAGATCGCCATTGTCCGCCGCAGGTGGCCGATTCCGACGCTGTCGTGGCAATAGGCCATCACCCGCCGAGAAGTCGGACAAACTTCATGCGAATCCCTGGTCTGAACCTCAAGATCGAGTGGCTCTGATCTTGATGTTCTCCCGATATTTGAGCATTTCATCATTAATGGTCCAGTGATTTCTCGATACACCCAGTTTCTATGGCCCGCCACGCCGCAATGAATAACAATATGCAACCCGCGTGCCCCATGGACAGGTCTTTTATAAAGATTCTTAACGGATTCTTAATACTTGTAGCGATAAGAGGTTGTATTCGGAGTGGTTATTCTTGATCGGACCCCTTTTTACCGTTTTCACATCTCATGTGCTCATGAGCACAGACCGAGTGTGCATTCAGAACCAGACCGGATTCGTCACGTTATCGGAGGTTCGCTACACTTCTGAAGACTCAGACTGCACAATACGCGATCGAACCACACCACACATCCAGCAACCATCATTTCGAGGGCGACATGAACCGTTCAACATTTTTCTCGATTGCATTGCTGGGGTTGATCGGGTGTCAGGCCGAATCGGGACGGCACGAGATTCTGTCTGTCCTCGACCGGCAGACCGCGGCCTGGAATGAGGGTGACATCGAGGGGTTCATGGCCCACTATTGGCAGTCGGACAAACTGACATTCGTCTCATCTCATCAGGAGCAGGACCCGGAGACCGGTGCCTCGCGACTCGCCTCCACGACGACCCGCGGCTGGCAGGCGACGCTCGAACGATACCAAAAGCGCTATCCGACCCCCGAGGCGATGGGCCGACTGTCATTCAGCGAACTGTCCATTACGCTCGAATCCGGGGACACCGCAAAGGTCGTAGGCCGATACCGTCTCACCCGCAAGGAAGACACCCCCACCGGTCGGTTCACCCTGAACATGCGCCACATCAATGGCCACTGGCTCATCACCCGCGACCACACCACAGCGGATTAAAATAGCCGCACCCTCCGTATCGGGTGCCATGCTTACGCGTCCCGGCAGTATGGGACGGTTAAGGAACCCAGATTCAATAACATCCCGATTTCGAAATGCCCTTGGCCGGCCGTCGTCGTAGCTCTCCTGCGACCGCCGGGAAGGGGTGTGTGACAGTTTGGGCGGGCCGAACGGATCCCGCCCTTGCCGGAATCGAACCCTGAAAGCCCGGCTGAAGCCGGCTGAGGGAAATAAAAAAGTCGTCCACCACCGGCTGAAGTCGGTGGCAAACAACAAACTGCCGGCTGAAGCCGGCAAGAGAACCCGCGGATTCTGTCATGGACCCGCCGGGAAGTTATTTTGTCGCTGATCCTTACAGGGCTGGGTGTGTGTGGTGTTGCTGACCCAGGGCGGCGCTGCGCGGCTTGTCAGCCGCTTCGCTTTGCCCTGGGCTGACATGTTTTCAAGCCCCTTCGGGGCGAAAAAAGAAGAATGTGATCCTGCCTTGTCGCGGTGTGATTATCCGGATGCACGAGTTTTTTTTATTTTGACTTTTTGACGATTTGACGTTTCGGCGTTTCCTACCCCGTCCCGAGCTTTTTGCGGAGCAGATCCGCTCGGGCACAGCTTCGTTGTTCGCCGTTCAGTCGACCGCCGTGGAGCATCTGGAGATGGGCGGGTTGCGTTGTCAAAAACAATTCGTTGACAACCTTGATATCCGTGTCCTTGATGCGCCCGAGGTTGATGCCCATGCGTAGATGTGACAGATGCAGCATCGTCTCCTCGCTGCTGATCGTTCGGGCGTTCTTCAGAATGCCGTAGGAGCGCCAGACGCGATCATCCAGGGCCGGTGCCCGATCCCGAACCAGGCATTGTCGGGCCAGGTTTTCATAGTCGATGATCTTCGGAATCACGTGATGCTTGAACTGATCGATGATCTCTTCCTCGGTCCGGCCGAGCGTCACCTGATTGCTGATCTGGAAGAAGTCGCCGGAGGCCTCGGTCCCTTCGCCGAAGAGACCGCGAACCGCGAGGTGCATGTCCTTCGCCGCCCGAAAAACACGCTCTATCTCGCCGGTCAACTTCAAGGCCGGCAGATGAAGCATCACCGAAACACGAATCCCGGTTCCGACATTGGTCGGGCAGGCCGTTAAGTAACCATAGCGAGGATGGAAGGCATAGTTCACCTGCGACTCGATGGTATCGTCGATGGTGTTGATCTCCTCCCAGATCGCATCGAGTTGCAAACCGCTCCGCAGTGCCTGGATTCGAAGGTGATCTTCTTCGTTCACCATGATCGAGACCGATTCGTCCTTCGTGATCGAAACGCCCCTCGCCCCGGTCGAGTCTACAAGCTGCCGGCTGATGAGGTGGCGCTCCACCAGGACCTTGCGTTCGAGGTCCTCCACCTGATCCAGATCCAGGTAGTTCCAGCGACCCCCGGTCGCCTTGCCGTTGACGTGGGTGCGAAGCTGGTCGGCGAGTTCGGCGCGTTGTGTGTCCGTCGCCTGGCTCAGAAAGGGATACCCCTCGATGTTACGGGCAAGCCGAATCCGGGAGCTGATCACGATGTCGGACATCGGTCCGGCACCGCGCAGCCATTGTCCGGGGTTTCGGGCGATTTCGTGAACGATCATGCTTCTTCCAACTGGCGAATGTGGTCGCGAATCCTGGCGGCCTGCTCGAATTGCTCGGCGTCCACGGCGTGATCCAATTCTCGTCGAAGCCGAATCAAATCGTTTTCCGCCGCACGCGGCGCCCCCAGGCGCCTTGGAATCTTGCCGATATGGTGGCTTGCTCCCTGATGGGCACGCTCGATGAGCGGAACCAGCGCCTGATCAAACGCGTCATAATCATTCGGGCAGCCCAACAGGCCTGTATTCCGAAACTCCACGAATGTCAGGCCGCAATTCGTACAGGTCAGTTCGGCGATTTGCCGAGCGGTCACCTTCCCACCCTCGACAAACGTGCTGAGCAGATTTTTCAGATGTTGATTATCGAGTGGTTTGGGGGTCGCGCCTTCCTGCTGGGCGCATTCGTCGCATAGATGACGCTCATTGTTCTCACCATGGGCCACATCGGTGATGTGAACCGTGGCGGATTGTTTTTTGCAGGCCTGGCAGATGTAGCTCATCGCGAAACCATCACTTCCGACTGCGAGGAGTCCCAAAAAATCCTAGAATCACAGTATTCTATCGTCAACCACCCCATGATTCATCATTTTCAATCGATTCATCCCCCTGCAATTCAGAATTCAGGGGATATATGCCGCCGCACAGTCCGGAGTCTCCCAGACCCGAACCTTGCAGAGCCGAACTCCCTCGGGCAGCATCGGCGCGAAGGAGTCATGAATGTACCGCGCCACCAGTTCGGTGGAGGGATTATCGGATTGAAATGCTGCATGGTCGTTCAGAAAGGTATCGTGAAGCGCACCCGTGATTTCGTTAAGTTGCCGCTGAAGGGCGGTGAAATCCGCAAGATAGCCGGGCTCCGCAAGCCGATTCCCCTCCAGAAACATCTCCACCCGCCAGTTATGACCGTGCAGCGGCTCCAGGGATCCGTCTTCCAGACGCAGTTGGTGAGCCGCCGAAAAGGCCCCCCGTACCAGCAATTCATAACTGCCCATCCCATCCCACCTCGGAGCCTACATCCAACCGGACTGTGTCGGTCTCTCGCGTGCCACTGCTTCTAAGCAGTGCCGAATACCCCGATTATCTTCGATACCGGGTGCACCCTGCTGACACAGCCCGACCTGTTTTTTGGTTTTCCTGCTCCGTTTTATTGCCTAGCCGCCCAGGATTATCGCTGCAGAGCACCCGGTCGCATCCTGACGGGCGCGGTTCTGAACAATGGGCTCGGATCAGGATAACGTACTTTGGAGGTTATGTGGCCTCGGCTGCTTCAGCGCCGGCGCCTGCGAGTTCACCGGCTTCAGCCGGAACATCGATGGCCTCCAAGTGAAGCTTCTTCACGCCGTCCGTCTCCCGGGCGGTGACGATCAGCTTGTTCTTGTTTCGGAACTCGCCGCGCAGAAGATTTTCGCTGATCGGATCCTCGAGGTGTTGTTCGATCGCCCTGCGGAGCGGACGGGCGCCGAATTTCTCGTCGGTTCCCTTCTCAAGCAGAAAATCCTTGGCATCCTCCATCACTTCCATGGAGAGACCGCGACCGGAAAGCCGTTTTGCGACCTTGTCCAACTCCAGTTCGACGATTTTCACCAGATCCTGGTGGCCGAGCTTTTTGAAGACGACGATTTCATCGACGCGGTTGAGGAACTCGGGGCGGAAGTAGTTTTCCAACTCCTGCTTGAGCATCTCGACCATGCGCTCGTAGCTGGTGTCCTCATCGCGCTTCTCGAAGCCGAAGGTGGACTGGTGGGTGATCTTGTCGGCGCCGATATTGCTCGTCATAATCAGAACGACGTTTCGGAAATCGACATGACGACCAAAGGAATCGGTGAGGCGGCCCTCCTCCATGATCTGCAGGAGCATGTTGAAACAATCCGGATGGGCCTTTTCGATCTCGTCCAACAGGACGACGGCGTAGGGCCGACGGCGAATCCGCTCGGTCAACTGGCCTCCCTCTTCATAGCCGACGTAGCCCGGAGGGGCGCCGACCAGGCGGCTGACGTTGTGCTTCTCCATGTATTCGGACATGTCGAGGGTGATGAGGGACTCGTCCGAACCAAACATGAAGTTGGCCAGGCTCTTGGCAAGCAACGTCTTTCCGACGCCGGAGGGGCCGATGAAGATGAAGCTGCCCATCGGCCGGTTGGGATCCTTCAGACCGCTCCGAGAACGGCGAACGCTCCGGGAGATGGCGCTGATGGCTTCTTCCTGACTGATGACGCGTTTGTGAAGCTCGTTTTCAAGCTCGAGCAGGCGCTCGGCCTCTTCCTTCTCCAGGCGAGTCAGCGGGACACCGGTCATCATGCTGACGACCTCGGCGATGACCTCCTCGTCGACAACGCCGTCGATCTCGCTTCGGCGGCCCTGCCATTCGCGCTCGAGGTTTTCCTTGTCCTGCTTGACCGTCATCATCTTGTCGCGCAAGTCAGCGGCACGCTCGTAGTCGGCGTTGCGAACGGAATCTTCCTTTTCCAGGTTCAGCTTCTTGATGGCGCCTTCCAACTCCGACAACTTCGAGGGTTTGGTCATGGCCTTGAGCCGAACCCGCGCTCCGGCCTCGTCGATCACGTCGATGGCCTTGTCGGGCAACACTCTGGCAGGGACATAGCGCATCGACAACTCGACGGCCGACATAAGGGCTTCGTCGGTGATCTGCACACGGTGGTGGGCCTCGTATCGATCGCGAAGACCGCGAAGGATTTCGACCGTTTCGTCCTTGCTGGGGGGTTCGACGATGATCTGCTGGAATCGACGCTCCAACGCGCCGTCCTTTTCGATGTACTTGCGGTATTCGTCGAGCGTGGTCGCGCCGATGCACTGGATCTCGCCGCGCGAGAGGGCGGGCTTCAACACGTTCGACGCATCGATCGCCCCCTCGGCGCCGCCGGCGCCGACCAGGGTGTGAAGCTCGTCGATGAAGAGGATGATGTTGCGGGCGCGGCGAACTTCGTTCATCACGGCCTTGATGCGCTCCTCGAACTGGCCGCGATACTTCGTGCCGGCCACCATCATCGCCAGATCCAGCACGACGATCCGCTTGTCGCTGAGTAACTCGGGGACTTCGTTATTCACGATTCTCTGGGCCAGGCCCTCGACGATGGCTGTCTTGCCGACGCCGGCCTCACCCAGAAGGACCGGGTTGTTTTTGTAACGCCGGCACAGGACGACCAGCACACGCTCGATCTCGTCGGCGCGGCCGATGACCGGATCGAGCTTGTCCTGCTTGGCCATCTCGGTCAGGTCGCGACCGAATGAATCCAACGCCGGGGTTCGTGATTTGCCGCCCTTTCGGCCGGTCTCCGGGCCGCCGCCTTGTGTGGCTTCCTCCGGCTCGACTCCGGCGCCGAGAAGATTGAGCACCTCCTCGCGCACCTCTTCCAGCTTGATGCCGAGATTCATCAGCACCTGGGCGGCAACGCCATCCTGCTCGCGCAGCAGGCCGAGCAGAAGATGCTCGGTGCCGACATAGTTGTGGTTGAGATTGCGGGCTTCTTCGATGGCGTACTCGATGACCTTTTTGGCGCGAGGCGTCTGGGGAAGCTTGCCCATCGTGACCATGTCGGGACCGCTCTTGACGAGCTTCTCGACTTCGAGTCGAACCTTGCGCAGATCGACCTCGAGGTTTTTGAGTACATTCGCCCCGACCCCGCTGCCTTCCTTCACCAGCCCGAGCAGGATGTGCTCGGTTCCGATGTATTCGTGGTTGAACCGTTGTGCTTCCTGGTTCGCCAGGGCCATTACCTTGCGTGCTCGATCTGTGAATCGCTCAAACATTCCTGACGGCCTTTCGTTGATGAACCTGGGAATCCGACGGCCGCTCGCGGCAGTCGCCGTCACCCCTCATACCCACCGCGTTACCCCCCGCGGCCTGAGACCGAAAACTTGGAGGAGAAGGCACCCCCGCCTCGCGGATTTCAAGGCGATCCTTCACGGCACCGCATTCGGGTCGAATCCAACCTCGGCGGATGACCGTCCGAGTATCGCGCCGTGGATTCTAGCCGCCGGTCCCCGTGCCTTCAATGCAGGAAGATACCGGACTGGGCCGGGTTCATCCGCACTTCCTCTGTATCGGTTGAACGGGAAGCGAGGTACAGACTCGATCCCGTGAAACCGTGAAAAGTCGAAACGTCGAAGCCAGGAAGGAAGAAAAGTCCTCTATTTCGGCGATCGCAGGGCCTCGCGGGCCTCGCGGGCGTGTGGGCCGTGGCGATCGAGTTTCAAGACGCGCCGCCATGCCGCTCGCGCGGCCTGATCGGCGCCTTCTCTCTCGGACAGGCGGGCTTCCATTGCGTGAACTTCGACATTTTCATCGTCGAGGGCGATGGCCCCGTCGAGGGCACGATGGGCCGCTGCATCGTCGTTGGATTTGAGGGCGGCCCGGGCATCCGAGAGAATCTGGTCGAGGACACGCTGAGTCCGTGCCAATGTCAGCCCCTGTCGATAGCACAGGACTTGTGCCAGAACCCACGACAGAGTCGCCAATATCATCGCAAGAACCGTCAGCCCGGTGGGCACCGCCTCGGGCGCGATGAGTTTGCCGGCCAGGGCGACGTTTCCGCAAATCGCAAAGACGACTGCCATCGACAGACCCAGCCATTCGCGCCTCCGGAGGATCAGACCGGTACCGGGCAGAACCAGATTGAGAATCCATATCATCAATGTTTGTCAAAGGACCGCAGTTTGTGAACGGATCGCATCGGCATCTCTTGCGATTCGGCCCGCGGGCCGAATCGTCTACTCGATTCGAGAATCGGATGAAGACGGGGGAGGCGGATCATTGAATGATCGACTCTTTGAGGGTCATCCAGGTCAGAAAAAGGATCGGAGTCACGGACATCACCACCGCTCCGATGAGTAATCCGATCCAGGAGGCGCCCTGCTTGCTGTTCCGTTTCTGGCCGAGGCTCTTGAAGCCGAGTATCCCCGCGACGAAGCCGACGAGCAGACAGGCGGCGGTCATACCCAGCACGATATAAGGTCGAAACCGGCCGCGCCCCTCCTCGGCATTGAAGGGGATGACCATTTCCGACCAGTTTATGTTCCAAAAGACGAAAAACGCCAGGAGGCTAAGGCAGAACAAGCCGAAGATCCCGATGACTAGGGAGGCCCTGGCCTGTGTTTCATATAGGCGAAAGTTCGGCATTTTCATGACTTGGAAACCCTCATGTTCAATGCGACGCAAACTGCCGGGCTCGTGGCGCCGGAAAAGTAGTGTTCGACTGCCTCCGCACGGGCAACTATCGTAATGGAATGCCGAATGCCCGCCAAGCCTGGGGATTGACGATCAACGATCGGGGATGGACGATTGGGGTCCGTACGATTTGAGGCATTCGAATGATGAGGAGTGAACCGCACCATGTCTGATTCCATCCAACCCCCGGAAACATCTCCCGCCATCCGCGTGATGATGATGCCGCGGGACACAAACGGTCACGGCACGATCTTTGGGGGCGTGATCCTCAGCTATCTCGACCAGGCGGGTGCGATCGAGGCCCGGAAGCTGGGCTGCACGAGCGTGGTCACGGTCGCGATGGATTCAGTCGAGTTCAAACAGCCGGTCTTCGTCGGCGACGTTCTCAGCTTCCACGCCGAGACGATCCATGTCGGTCGATCCTCCGCACGGATTCGAATCAACGTCTATGCCGAGCGGTTTGAGCCGCCGTGCGAAGTCGTCCCGGTCACGACGGCGGAATTGGTTTATGTGGCCGTGGATGCCGAACGGCATCCCGTCGCATTTGAACAGGATTAAACGTCGAAACGTCAAAAAGTCGAAAAGTCAAAATAACAACGACAATCACGATGTTGTGGTGCGAGGGGTCCGGCGTCGGTTATGCTAACCGGGTCCATGACAGTTCAGGCGGGATCTTGTCGGAGCACAGTCCGGCATAATCC
>JBHHUV010000055.1:0-11220 GCA_046754005.1 Phycisphaerae bacterium
ACCGAGCGCCACGAATCCCGCCGGATCGACAACCAGCTTCGCGGCCGATCGGGCCGGCAGGGCGATCCCGGTTCCAGCCGGTTCTTCCTCTCGCTGGGTGACGATCTCCTGCGGATGTTCATGGGCGACTGGATGCTGAAGATGCTCGATCGGATGGGCTTCGAGGAGGGGATGTCGATCGAGGCCAAGTCTATCAGCAAGGGCATCGAACGCGCTCAGAAGAAGGTCGAGGAGAAGAACTTCGGCATCCGCAAGCATCTGCTCGAATACGACGAGGTGATGGATCATCAGCGAAAGATATTTTACAAGGAGCGGCAGGATATCCTCGGCGCGAGCCGGCCGGGCAAGTCGGGCGGCCTTGTCGAGCTGATCTGGAAGATGATCGACTCCACGATCGAGGCGGCGGCCGAGAAGTTTCTGGATCCAGACTACAGCGCCCAATGTGTCTGCGACTGGGCCCGGAGCGAACTGGAATGCTCGCTCGAGCCCAAGCATATCGACATTTATGATATTTCGGGTTCGGAGAAAATCATTCGGGAGTACGCGAAGGACGAGGCTCGCGGTCAGATCGCCATGACCGTCGGGGAATACATGGATCCCGATCTGGATCCCAAACAGTGGGACATTCGCGGCCTGGCACGGTGGGGGGAGACGCGGTTCGGCTCGAAGCTGACACAGAACCAGCTTCGCAACATGGCGGTCGAGGAGGTGCAGGACCATTTCCTCGAGGCCTCCGAAACGCGGATCGACAAGTTCGACCTGCGACCGATCGAGCAGTTCATGGATCCTCATTACGGCCAGCGGTCGCTGCTGGCCTGGGCGCAGCACAAGTTCGGCATCGAGTTCAAAATCGATGACGATTCGGATCTGACCCACCAGGAACTCGTGGCCAAGCTTCGCGAGGCGATCCGCGATGCCTATCGCGAGCGGGAGGCCCGCTACCCGGTTGAGTGGATCCTCGGGCAGACCGTTCTCGACGAGAAGATCGACAACACCTACGCCGCCGAGAGCCTCGTCCGCTGGGCCAACTTCAAGTTCGATCTCAACTGGACGATTGATGACGTTCAGAAGCGACCGGTCAAGGAGACGACCGAGGAACTGTTCCGCCTGAACCGCGATTATTCCGTCAACGGTCGGCTGGAGGAGGAGATCGACCGCGCCTTGTCCCAATATGAGGCCTCGGGCAACGGCGAATTGGTCGAATGGGGCCGCAAGCGATTCGGGCCGGCCTTCGACGAGGAGACCTTCAAGGAGGCCGCCACGCCGCGCGATGCGTTGTTGACGTTCGGCCGCGATTTGATCCGGCGGGAGTTGACGATCCTGGAGCGGTACGTGTTGTTGCAGATCTACGATCAGGCGTGGAAGGAACACATGCACGCGATCGATTTGCTCAAGGAGTCGATCGGCCTTCGGGGCTACGCCGAGCAGGATCCCAAGATCGCGTATAAGAAGGAGGGGTTCGAGATGTTCCAGGAGATGCGTGCGGCGATCGAGGACAAGGTGACGAGCATCATCTTCCGGGCACGGCTGAGCGGCGAGTCGGAGGTGCAGAGCCGGTATCGCATCGGGATGTCTCGCCACTCGGAATCCACGAATCTGGGGTTCTCCGGCGCCGCATCTGCCGATCAACAGGCGGCCATGCAGGCGCAGGGTGCGGAAAAGAAGATCGAGACAATCCGCCGCGAACAGCCGAAGGTGGGGCGGAATCAGCCATGCCCGTGCGGGAGCGGGAAGAAGTTCAAGCAGTGTTGTGGGAAGAAGAAGTAGGAGTTCCATCATGCCAGGACGTATGGCTACGCCCCCTCTACTCATCGAGAATGGACGGACGATTCGATTGACTCGTGTTCCGTTCAATGAACGACAGTTCAATGAGGCTGAGCTTCAGGAGTTACTCTTAAACACCCAGCCCTTCTCCCTATCGTGGACATCGAACCCGTATTTGCACCCACGATTTCGGTTGCTCGTGAACTTCCCACACCCTCAGGGCCGCTGGATATTCTTTACGTCACGCCCGAAGGATATCCCACATTGGTCGAGACGAAGCTCTGGCGAAATCCGGAGGCCAGGCGGCATGTGGTCGCACAGGCGATTGACTACGCGACCCAGATGTCGAAGTGGTCCTACGACGACCTCGTGGCGGCGGTACGGAAGGTTCGGCCCGACTTGGGCATGGATGATCCGTTTGTCAAGCTAATAGAGTCGAGTGAGGAGGGGTGGGAACAAAAGCATTTTGTCGACACTCTTTCACGCAACTTGCGGCACGGCCGCGTGCTCATCCTGATCGTGGGTGATGGAATACACGAATCCGTGGAGCAGATGGCAGAGACGCTCTCCCGAACGCCACAGTTGGGTTTCGCGCTTGGCCTTGTAGAAATGGCCCTGTTTAGACAATCCGAAAATACCGAACCGCTCTTTGTCCAGCCACGAATCGTTGCCCGAACGCGCGAGGTTGTTCGTGCTATCGTGAAAATTCAAAAGCATGTTGAAGAAAAGGATGTCAAGGTCACACTGCCCCCAATCGAGACGGGGAACGGGCCCGGAGATCCTCACAGATTGACATTGGAAGCGTTTTTAGCAAAACTGTCAGAGAAAACAGAAAAGGAATCGCCTCATATTGTAGAAAATCTGCATGTATTCATGAAGGAAGTCAAATCAAGGAACATTCATATTATAGGTAACAAGGCGAGTTTGACTCTGCGTTTTGAGGATCCTATAGGTGGATCAATATTCAGCTTTGGATCACTGTACACACATGGTCGGGTCGATATGTATTTTGTCATTGCAAATTTTGAGAAAGCAGCCATCGACGTACAGATCGGGAAGGATTATCTCCGTGATCTAGCGAGCCTGGTTCCAGGTGCCCGCGTCGAGATATGGGATAATGATCCAGGTTGTACGGGTTCAGCGATAAAAGTTGGAAAACACCATGTGGCCCTTCAGGAGATGCTCTCACAACAGACCGGGTGGTTGGCGGCAATCGATCGCATGATCTCCCGAATCAACGCTGCCGTAAAAAACGATGACTCTGCGTGAAACTCAATATCGCTTCTATGATGGAGCAGGTCGATTGGCCTCTGTCACACTCGAATGAACGGTTTGTGGAATCATTCAACTAAACTGTGTTATACTATCAAATCGGAAACGATTTATGGTAACGAATCTTGACATCTTGCCGAACCACGTCGCTGCCCTTTGTCAGCGACATCACATCCGGCGGCTTTCATTCTTCGGATCCGTTTTGCGCGATGATTTTCATCCCGGCAGCGACGTGGATATGCTGGTCGAGTTCGAACCGGGTCACACGCCGGGCTGGGAGATCGTGGACATCGAGCAGGAGTTCTCCCAACTCCTGGGCGGCCGCAAGATCGACATGGTCAATCCGAAATATCTGAACCGTCACCTCAAGGAGCGAATCCTCCGGACCGCCGTGCTTCAATACGAGGCATCCGATGGAACGTGACGAAACCGTGTACCTCCGGCACATGCCGGACACCGCGCAGAAGATTGTCGGAAATGTTCGTGGCAAATCCCGTGCGGACTTCGACGCCGACGAAGACTTCCGCGTCGCGCTCTCGCACTGGATTCAGATCATCGGCGAAGCCGCCGCGCGCCTGAGCGAACAGACACGCTCATCGCATCCGCAAATCCCCTGGCATCGGGTCATTGGCATGCGCCATCGCATTGTTCACGATTACATGAACGTGGATGCCGACATCCTCTGGGAAGTGGTTACCCGGAGCATTCCTGAGTTGATTGTGCTCCTCGCGGGGATCGTTCCGCCGGAGGGGACCTGATCATTGCTGGATTTAGACAAGGTTCACATCGGCTTTCATTCCCAACCTCCGGTTCGAATAGTGGACCCTATGGAACTTACACCGTGCGAATCACCTTGCCATCGTATGCCAGCGCCATCCCGTCCGGTAGGTCTCGGTTAGTCTCCTCATGCCCCAACTCGTGGGCGATGTGGGTGAAGTAGGTTTCCCTTGCTCCGATGCGTTGGGCGTGATCGACCGCCTGTTCGAGGTTGAAGTGGGTGGGGTGGGGGCGCTTGCGGAGGGCATCGAGGATCAGCACGTCCAGCCCTTTCAACAAGGGCCACGAGGCTTCGGGTATCTCGTTGACATCGGTACAGTACGCGAAGTGTCCGACGCGAAAGCCGAGGACCGGCAGCTTGCCGTGCATCAACGGAATCGGCGTGATGGTGCGGTCTGCGATTTCGAATGGACCCTCGATCAACCGGAGGCTCAGCCGGGGGACGGACGAGGGGTGCGTCCCTTGGGGATCCAAGACATAGGGAAACATGCGGCGAAGGCGTTCCAGCGTCGCCGCCTGGGCGAAACAGGGGATCGGCTCGTCCTGGAGGGCGCTGAATCGGCGGAGGTCGTCGAGACCGGCGACGTGGTCGACGTGGAAGTGGGTGTAGAGGACGGCGTCGACGCGGCGGACATCGTTTGCGAGGCATTGCAGGCGGAATTCGGGTGAGGTGTCAACCAGGATCGTCGTGTCGTCATAGCGGATGGTGACGCTGGGGCGGGTTCGCTGATCGTGGGGATCGGTCGAGGTGCAATGGGGGCAATCGCAGGCGATCATGGGCATGCCGTGGGAGGTGCCCGAACCCAGGACGGTGATAGTTAGTTCGCGTTCGGCCATGTGAGGGGATTATAAGAGATCATCCCAATTTGGCACTTTGCCGATGTATGAGGGGAGGTATTGCCTCATCCCGACCTCTCAACAGAGTGCCGACATGTCCAAACGATTTCCACCCATTGTCATCCTCTCCTTCGTGTTAGTGGTCCCGCTATTCGGCATCGATAGCGTTATTGGCCAGACGCTTCTGGGTGCCTCCCGGCGCGTGGTGAAACGCAATCTCGCACCCCGGCCGAGTCGCGATCGGCGGGCTCCCGTGTCGGCGGCGAGAAAGATTCCTGCTCGGCCCGTTGTGACTCCCGGAGATGGCGACAGGGCCGTTTCGGATTTGCCGCCCACCCTTCGGGAGGCGGTCGCTTGGCAGGCGGCGCTGGATCGGGTCGGTTTCTCGCCGGGCATCATCGACGGTCTCATCGGGCCGAAGACGCGGACTTCCCTGGCCGCCTTCCAGTCGGCGGCGGGGCTTGTGGCGAATGGCCGATTCGACCGTGAGACGCGCGCGGCGCTGGGGATCGACTCGGTTCCCGCCACCTATGTCTACACACTGACCAGTGAGGACGCGGCCAGTTTGGGCGATTGCCCGACCGGTTGGATCGAGAAATCGCGGGCGGACTGGCTCGGCTTCGACTCCCTGGCCGCCGTGGCCGCCAACCGGGGTCATTGCAGCCGCAAGCTGTTGGCGACGCTCAACCCCGGGAAGGCACTCGACGCGCTGATCGTCGGGGATGGGATCATCCTGCCGAATGTGGTGCGTGCGCACCCCGATCAAAATGCTTCTGAGGTCGAAATCGACTTTGGCACTCGGACCGTGCACCTGTTCGATCTCGATGGGCGGCGGATCGGTCTTCTGTACTGTTCGATCGCCCGGGAGAGATGGCAGCGACCGAGCGGTCCCTGCCGCGTCGACAATATCACGCACGATCCCAAGTATCTCTTCAAGCCCGAAAGCTGGCCGGAGGTGAGGGGTGTTCATCGTCGGCTGGTCATCCCGCCCGGCCCGCGTAACCCTGTCGGGGTGTGTTGGATTGGCCTGAGCATCAAGGGCTACGGCATCCACGGCACACCGCGGCCCGAACTGATTGGCAAGACCGGTTCGCATGGCTGTTTTCGGCTGGCGAACTGGGACATCCTTCGGTTGGCCAATCGGGTAAAGCCCGGAACCCCCGTGTACTTCGTTGATAGTTCTGTCGCCGTGGCCCGCGGCGGGTAGAATGGCCGGGGTGCCCAACCCAAGCTCAACCTGGAAACTGATCGATCGATGGACGATTCCGATCTGCATCGGCGTCGGGGTATTCCTGTTCTGGGCCGCGGCGCGCTACACTGTGTTCGACGACGAGGCACTGAGTTGCCGCCTGTATACATTGCCGATGGGGGAGATGGTCCGTGCCCTGTGGAATGGGGCCGACCCCGATCCGCCTCTGTATTACCTTTTTGAGAACGTCTTTGTCCATCTCTTGGGGGTCGGTCCCCTCGGGCTTCGCAGCTTTTCGATCGTATGCTTTCTCGCGGGATTGATCGTGATCCGTGCGGCGGCCGAGGCCTGGTTTGATCGGCGCACCGGTCTTGTCACGCTGCTGCTCTGCGCTCTGCATCCGGCGCACCTGTTTTTCGGCTTTGCCGCCCGCTGGTACAGCATGATGTTTCTGGTCGTCGCCCTGTTGCTGTGGGCGTCAGCGGGCCTGGTGGATGATACCAAAAAGTCGCGTTTGGCTATTTTGGCATGGGCGTGTGCGGCGGCTGCGGTGTGCTACACCAACTACTTCGGTCCTGTTGTTGTGGTGCTGGTCTGGCTCGCAACTGTGTGGAAGGGTTGGAGCACTTCCGAATCATTTCACCGCACCCTGTTTGCAGCCATCGGCTCGGCGGTTCTGTATGCGCCCTGGTTTGGACCGTTGTGGCAGGAGGTGGGTCGATTTCCGACGGCGGACGGGGTCTGGCTATCCCATGTCGCGACGGCCGCGCGGACCGTTGCGGCCCTGCTGACCGGAAACCTCGCGAACGCGGGTGCCTGGTGGGTCTGGATTCCGATGGCGGCATTCGTCGTCGCCTTCGGCGTGTTGATGCGGATGCATTGGCGCCGGATCGGTCCGCCGGCGTTGATCGTGTTCGGGTGCCTGTTTGCGGGAGTCGCGTCTGGAACACTCATCGACAAGTACATCCTGATCTTCAGCGGACCGGCCTGTCTGCTGGTTGCCTCGACGCTTACCGGCCGCTTAAGTGACATCCCCTCGGTGTCGGGCGAAGCCGATCGGCCCACATCGGGACGTTCGGATCGCATCTGGCGGCCCGTTCTGGTCTTGGGTTTGATTGCGGGCTGGGCCGGGTGCTTCGTGAATCTCGTCAGCGAGTCGCACTGGTCCAGCCTGCGCTGGCTGGATCCGTTTGAGACGGCCGTCGCGGAACTACTCGAGGACGGCGGCGCGGCGTCCGATGTCACCTGCGTGATGACGCATCCCTCGGCGCGCTATTACTACGCACGCCTCCTGCCGGCGTATCTTCAGAGTGGAGAGGCCTCCGATTCTGTTTCCGATCTTGAAACCTGGCGGCGTTTCGCCATTCCTCCGGCGGAGGGATCCGGCGTTGCCGCCGAGACGCCCGAATCGGTGGTGAAGCGGATGGGCTCCGGGCGACTGCCGGTGATTGTGACAATGGAGACAACCGGCTTTGTCGATCGTTTCGACTGGGACATGCTGTATGATATTCTCTCCGAGGAGTATACCCTGGTCGGGGAGCCTCGGTATTACCTGGAAGATCCCGACTCGGCCTGGAAGGATCGATTCGATCCGAAGGTGGAGCATCCGGCGTGGCGGATCGTCGTCCGGCGCTGGCGACTGCGGGAATAAACCGTGGCACCGGTTTCCAATCGGTGCGTATCCGATAACAACAGACGATGCGACATCCAGTGGCGACTGATACCACAGGCTGATGGTACTGTTCATTCTGTTGTCATCATTGGCGAGAAACTGCAATTCTTGCAGGGAACCCGTATGATGGCGATATTGATAACACGCTGCGGAGAATTAATTAAATGACGCTAGCCCGGCGATTGACAGTAGGGGGTGCCGGCTTGGGAGTCTGTCTCATTGTAATGGCGACAGTCGCCCTGTGGGGACTGGGTGAACTGCGCAGCCAGGCCGCCACGGCCCGCGACGAATATGCCGAACTTCGTTTGATCAAAAAGGCGGAAGCCGGGGTACTCTCGGCGCGGGGGATCCTCGTTTCCAGAAACGGGGCGATTGCGCCCCTGGTCGCTGAAATCAAACAGTCGGCCGCCTTGCTCGAGGAGTTTCTGGCGTTTCAACCCACTCAGCACGCCGTTCCACTCAATCACCAGGAACGTGAAGAGAACGTCGGTCGCTTGGCGCTGGCCGAGCTCGGAATCCTGATGACGAATCTGACCGACGAGGCCACTTCCCTCGAAGATCCGGCCGACCTCAAGGTGTTGCTCGGCTATACCCGCAGCGCGCTCGAGCACATCCATCGCATCGCCGACCAGATGGATCAGACGGTTGCCGACACGCAGGAATTCTCCAATCAGAAGTTGAGAACGGCCACCCTCTTGACCGTTATATTTACGTGTGTCATCGTCGGGCTGGGGGTCTTCTCCAGCCTGTTGCTCTATCGGAGCGTGACCCGTCCGCTCGATCGCCTTCGTCGAGGTGTGCGACGTGTGGCCCGGGGCGATTTCGAGGAGAAGCTGGAGCCCATCGGCGACGCGGAGTTTCGTGAACTGGCCCATGATTTTAATCGAACGGCCTCCGAACTGGCAGAGATGCATGCCGACATGGCGGCCAAGGTCGCCGCCAAGAGCAAGGAACTGGTCCGTTCCGAGCGACTGGCCAGCGTCGGATTTCTCGCCGCCGGCGTCGCACACGAGATCAACAACCCGCTCAATATCATCTCCGGTTATGCCGAACTGGCCCTTCGGGAGGCCTCCAACGCGACAAGCGGCAACGGACAGACCACCGATCGGGAAAGCATGCGGATCATCCGGGACGAGGCCTTCCGATGTAAGGAGATCATTGAGAAACTCCTGTCGCTCGCCAAGGCGGGCAGTGAAAACAAACAGAATGTGTCAGTCATCGACTGTGCGGACACGGTGGTGTCCATGCTCCGCGGACTGAAGAAGTACCGCGGCCGACGCCTGCTGCTTCACAGCCCGCCTGACGATGATTTCGTGATCTTCGCGAACGAATCCGAACTGAAGCAGGTCTTATTGAACCTGACGGTGAATGCCCTGGAATCCACTGATCCGATCAATGGTCGAGTTCAGCTTGACCTGTCACGAACAGGCGAGACGATCGAAATCGCCATCAGCGACAACGGCAGCGGCATGTCGGCCGAAACCCATGACCATATCTTCGAACCGTTCTTCACGCGAGGGCGATCCGAAAGAGGCGAAGGCGTGGGCCTGGGATTGTCTATATCCCTGGCGATCGTCGAGGGATTCGGCGGCGTGATCCAAGCCGAGAGCGCGGGAGAGGGGATGGGCAGTGTGTTTCGAATCCAATTGCCCGCCATCACGAGAGAGACCGCGGATGACCGACTCCAATAATAATACAATGGACTATCATAAGATTCTCGTTGTCGAAGACGAACATCGTCTTCGCGAGATGCTGCTCCGGGCCATCCCCGAGATGGGCTACCGTGCGACGGGAGCCGGGTCCGCCGAACAGGCCATCGCGATCATGGAGCGGGATCCGCATGGAATCATCCTGCTCGATTTGAATCTCCCGGTCATGAACGGCATCGAGGCGATGGAAATTCTACATGAGCGCTGGCCCGAGGCCGGTGTCATTATCATGACCGGCTTCGGCGATCTGGAGGCCGCCCAACAGGCCATCCGATTGGGTGTGATCGACTTTCTCTCAAAGCCGTGCAGCCTGGGAGATCTGGAAAAGGCGATCGACCGTGCCCGCCGGCAGGCCCCCGAAAAGCCGGCAATTTCTGATGAACTCCTGAAAGACGACGCATGGCTGGAACCCGAAGAGGGTTTGTCCGAGGCGATGGCGACGGGTACCATCAGCCTGGCTGAGGTCGAGCGGAATTACATTCTGGCCGCGGTCGCCCGGCATGCGGGAAACCGGGAGGCCGCCGCGGACGAACTCGGCATCAGCGTTCGCAAACTCTACTATCGCCTATCTGAATATCAGCGATCACATCACACCCACACCAACGGCGATTGATCGACTCATATTATCGTTTCTGCAATGATTGCACCTTTTTTGTGGATTCGGCTTCCTCTGATAGGGTGTCTCACACGGACGCAATCGGTTCATGATTCCAGGCTCCTTTATGAGGGGGCACGCATGACCGGGTGGGCCGTGGAACGCCGTTTGCCGTGACGGGGGGCTCGCCTGGCTCCGCAGCGTGAGCGGGAATGGATTCGGCGCTTGGGTGGCCCACCTGGTTTCGTGCGTGTGCAGGTGCACACACTCAATCGTCTTTTTTTGGAGACCTGTTCTGTCCCATTCCTGTCCCCGAGCCGACGAGCATGTCTTGTTGTGTTCGGGGGCAACCCTTTCCATAGCGAAGGGGGGGAGGAAGCCTTGCTCGCCGCGATGGCAGACTGACGCGCTTTCCGGAGGGTCAGTCGTGATCTACTCACCGTACCTGCCATACCGCCGGCTCCCCATGGATCGCGGTTTTTCCGATTCCCTTCCACGATCATGAGGAGCCGGTCGCGGCGGCACGTTCTATGTTCTGAAGGAACCCGCTCCACTTCAATCGTCCGTCGAGATGACCAATCTGTTCCAAGACTGGATGCCAGACCGTCATTCGCCATGTTCGATCAGCGGCGCGCTCGTCTGGGAATATAGACTTCCCAGATCAGCAGACCCAGCGATGCCGCCAGACCGGCCAGGGCGAGCCCGGCACTGGAGACGGCCATCCACTCCAGCGAATCCTTGGCAAGGCCGATTCCGCCCATGGATGGCGCAGCCAGGGCCGTGAACAACCAATACGATGAATACCCCAAGGCCCCGGCGCCGAGGGCAGAGGCGGTCAATCCGCGTAGCAGCGGGTTGACGTGGTCGAAGTAGCCCAACAGCAGGATCAGGGCGAGGGCCACGGCACCAATACCCCCGCCATGCATATGTGCCCGTTTGATGTAGGACCAGGACTTCTTCGTGACCTTTCTTATCGATGACGCCTTGCCATGGTAAACCGTGTCCTTGACGGTCTCGGCTCTGGATTTGAGGTAGTCCTTGAATTCGTCTTCTAAACCCCCCATCGCACCGCCCAGTCCGAATCCGAGAAGAATGCTCAGAACCGCCATCGTGAGCCCCACGCGCATCGGCCGTAGCCTGTCCAGTGCTCCCGTTGTCTCCGCCATGCGATAGCCTCCATTCGTGGATGAGCCGATCTGTCTACTCACATATCGGAATTTGGTCATTCGTGGCTGTCGGAAACTCATTCCCTACGGTTCATAGTGGTGACTTCTTGCTGGTTGCGCGGGCTAATCCATGAATAAAGCCCGGCTGAAGCCGGCTAAGGGTTATTGAGAGAGGTGCGTACCACCGACAGAAGTCGGTGGCAAACGAAAACTGTCCGGCTGAAGCTGGCATGGAATCC
>JBHHUV010000056.1:0-11100 GCA_046754005.1 Phycisphaerae bacterium
GTTGCCGCCGTAGCTCAGTTGGTAGAGCAGCGGTTTTGTAAACCGCAGGTCATCGGTTCGAGTCCGATCGGCGGCTGTATTCGAGCACGACGTAATCCATTTCTGTTCATAGAGTTACCCCTCCGCCTTGGATTGTCCGTTCACACTTCTGATAAAATGTGATGTCCTTGTGTTGCCCTCGCGAATGGGGATGTTGACTTGGCGTGTGCCATATTCTTGTTCATGGCAGATTGATTGGTATAGAATAAGACCAGTGAGAGGGGATCGAAATCCAATCGCAGCAGGGGAGGGATCACCCATCTCGGCCCTCATTCCTATAAAGATCGGACCCGCGAACCTGGGTTGTCTTTTCATCGCCATGCTGGCAGGGACTCCAATCGCCTCCGCGCAGATGTCCGCAGATTCGACCTCGCCCAGGGGGGATCGAGACGTCAATCGTCCACGCGTTCTGTCCGATGAGGATCAACAGCTCGGCGCATCGTTGAGCCGGCAAGTTGCCGATCTGCGGAGTTACGGCCGCTATGCCGATGCGATCCCTCCGGCGGAGGCGTTGTTCGATTTGTGTTTACGGAATCTGGGAGAGAATCATTGGGAAACCGTGGATGCTCGCCTTCTGGTCGAGACACTGAGGCAAGTCGCTGATTTCCCTGATGAAGACCGACATGCGTTACAGACCGTTGACGACATCAGTTCGAAGGGCGATCGCGACACATTGTCGGACATCTACAAGCAGATCGAGGTGCGTTCGCGCCTGCTGGGAGGGGATCATTCCGAGACGTTGATGTGGATCGGCCGGCTGGCGATTCATCATCGGGGCCAGGGCGAAATTTCCGAATCCGAATTACTCTATCGTCGTGCGATCGAGGGGATGCGTCGGACCCTGGGCGACGACCACCCAACCACATTGCTCAACCTGAGCCACCTGGCGATGATCCTTCATGCCCAGGGTGATCTCACGGTGTCGGAGGAACTGTTTCGCCGAGTCGCGGATACGAGCCGACGAATCCTGGGTGAAGATCATCCCGACACACGCGGAGCAATGCACAATCTGGCCGGGATTCTTTTCTACCAAGGTCATCATGCCGAATCCGAAGCGATGTTTCGGAAATTGCTCCTCTGGTTTCGCGAACGCTGCGGAGAGCGCCATCCCGCCACTCTAAAGACTCTTGGAAACCTGGCCGAGGTGTTGCAGGCGCAAGGGGCGTATGAAGAAGCCGAACGATTGTTGCGAAAACGGCTTGCAATCAACCAGTCGGAATCTGAATCGGAAGATACGGACATTGAGGCTTTGCATGCTCTGGCGCGTGTTCTTCACGCGAAGGGTGATTGGCGGGAGTCCGATCGGCTCTACCGCAGGGCTCTGAAGGCGCATCATCGATTAATCGGCATCGAGGATGCCAAGCTCGTTCAAGTGATGAACGATCTGGGTGATCTGCTGTATGAACAGGGCAAGTACGACGAAGCTGAAGACCTGTTCGAGTCCACGGCGAGGATTTTTGAATCCGTCCGGGAGCGGATGAGCTTCGCGGGTTTCGCGCGGGCGCGTTTTGCATCCGAGTCGTCTCCGCGTCCGGCACTGGCGGTCTGCCTGGCCCAATTGAACCAACCTGTCCGTGCGTGGGCGTGCCTGGAAGCAAGCCGGGGTCGGGGATTGCTGGATACGATTGACCGTGCTACTGAATCGTCGGCCCATCCGTCAACGCGTGAAGCGCGGAAACAAATCGCGTTGCTGCACAACCGCATGAGCAGTATCGACGAGCGTATATCCGTTCTGTCGAATCGGGTGTCGGCCGAATCGCAGGATTCTTCATACGCCGAGCTGGTTCGGAAGCGCGATGCGCTGCAGGCCGAACTCATCGCGCATGAGAAGGTGGTGTCGGATCAATCCGGACCGGCTTCCGGCATTATTTTTTCGCAACCCGAAATACAGAAAGCCTTGAAACCGAATACCGCTATATTGACTTGGGTAGATTATAAAAGACGTTCTCGAACGGGGAATTCATACGGGGATCATTGGGCCTGCGTTCTGCGGCACACGGGCGATCCGATCTGGGTTCGGCTTCGGGGCAACAGCCGCGCGGGAGAGTGGACCGATGAGGATGAAAAACGAGTCGATCGCGTGGCTTCGCTCCTGGCCCGACGAGGGGCGTCGGGCAACCCTCCACACCCGGAGATCGTGGCGCTCTACCGGCAACGAATTCAGCCGGTCGAAGCCCACCTGGGCGGGATCGATCAATTAATCGTGATTCCGACGGGTCGGATGGGAGGCGTTCCGGTCGAAGTATTAACGGATCGATATACCGTCAGCTATGCGCTGTCAGGAACGGCCTTCGCCTGGTTGGCCTCCGGTGTGCGGCCGATGGTTGCGGATCCATCCGGCGTGGGCGTTCGCCCTTCCGCAGGAAAGACGCTGCTGGCGGTCGGAGACGCAGTCTATGATGGGAGCGATTCGTTGGGGACACGGCTGTCACCGCTTCCCGGCTCGCGGCGTGAGGTGCAGGCCATCGCGTCTCTGTTTGACGGAAGGAAGCCGGCCCCATACGGAAGGACGACACCTCCTCCATTGAACACATCAGATGGGGCACACTTGAAATTGCTTCTCGGAGCCGACGCCAACGAGCGGACTCTTCAGCAACTGAATGCGGACGGAAGTCTGAGTCGATATCGATACATACACATCGCCGCCCACGGGGCCCTGGATCCTCAATCGCCCTGGCGTTCGGCCCTGATTCTGTCTCGGTCTTCGTCGGACGCGGCCCAGCGCGTGATGCGGGGGTTGCCGGCCTATGACGGTCGGCTTACGGCGGAACAGATCATGCAAACATGGAAACTCGACGCCGATCTGGTGACGCTCAGCGGCTGCGAGACGGCCTTGGGCCGATCCGAAGGGGGCGAGGGTTATCTGGGGTTTTCGCAGGCCTTGTTTGTCAGCGGGGCGCGGAGCCTGCTTCTCAGCCTGTGGGCCGTGGATGATCGGGCGACGACGCTCCTCATGCGCCGATTCTATGAGAATCTACTCGGTCGCTTTGATGATCCGCGCGTCGTGATGGATCGAACATTCGCGCCCGGCCGGCCGATTCCGAAGGCCGTGGCGCTGCACGAGGCGAAACAGTGGTTGCGCGGCCGCTCGCCGCTGTCCAATCGATCCTTGCTCGCCAGGATGGGGTTCGATGAGGTTGAAGAGCGACTTGCCGTGGCGCGAGGGGGAATCCTGATCGCCGATGAACAGCCCCGCATGCCGTATGACTATTCCGATCCGTACTACTGGGCGGGATTCATTCTCGTCGGCGATCCTGAATAACGATGATCAATCGGCCATATCGACCGGGTTTGAGATCGGTGCGATCCGCCCGAGACAGTGAAACTGTGTTTCAAGCCGACTCATAATCGATTCAACCCGTGCGGCTGCCTCGTGGGGATCCTCACTGAGCCTGACCGGAAGGTGTTCGAATTCACCCAGCCGATCCAACAGGGATGCCTTCGATTGGAGCAGCAAGGCAAATCGACGCTGCGCATTCGGATCGTCCCGTCTGTCCGGCGGCCGAACGCCGTAACGCCCGAATACCGCTCGCTCCTTGACTTGTTTTTCTTCCAGGAACAGCAGGTCTCCCGCCGAATCGATCACCAGTAGATGCACCCACATCGGCTCGGCGACTTTCACGGTGATCTCGAATTCGCGATCGTCTGCATCGACGGCTGCCAGGGGAGATGAACGAACCGCATCGGCCTGGTAAACGGTGAGGTTCAGTTCCAGTGGCGCCTGTTCCGGTATGACAAATAGAACGGTGATGACCGCAGCCATCGTCAGGATCGCCGCACCGCTCATCCACAGCCCCAATCGCGTTCGACCGGCCATGCCACGTCCATTCAGGGCTGTTTCCGATTCGTCCGCGATCGAAGGCTCGCAGACTGCCTTGACGACGGCCGCACAGTCGGCGCAGGATCGAACGTGGTTGTCGATGCGCATGCGCTCAACCGCCGGCAACGAACCGTCGACATAGGCCGCAAGCGGGGTGGGGTCCGGACAGTCGTTCCTATCGGCCGGTCCCTCGGCAATCAAGGTGGCCGCGGCGTCGAGCAGGGCGTCGGCCCGGTCGGCGGTCGCGCGACAGGTATCGCAGTGATTCATGTGGGATTGAGTTTCCGCATTGGCGCGATCCTCCAAGGCGCGAGCGGCCAGCCAATCCGCGAGATTGGTAAGTTCCAGGTGTTGTTCCATCGCCCTATCCAGCCTTTCGTCCGAATGATCAGGGCGTTCATATATGAACGCGCCGAGCGGGGGTTCGGACTACAACAAATCCTTTCGTTTCAAACAATCGAGCACCTTGCGGTGGGCATCACTCAGGGCGCCGCGGACGCGACCCGGCGTGATCCCATGAAGACCGGCGATGTCGGCGGGACTCATGCCTTCGAACCGGACGAGGTGGAAGACATCCTTCTCCCGGCCTCGGAGTAAGGCGGCACATTCGCGGATGGCGTCGATCAACTCCGCGACCTCGGACTGTGACATCGGTTCCGATCGAGCCGCCGATGGTTTTTTACAGGCTACTATTCTTCTCAATAATTCCTGCCGGAGCTTGTCTCGGTTGAAATGCGTGATGGCCTTTCGGACGGATATGACCGTGAGCCATCGGGTGAAAGTCGCCAGCCGCCGGTCGTATCGGGGAAGCTGCCGAACCACCGCCTGCCAGACCTCCTGAGACACCTCCTCGACTGCGTCTTCCGGCAACTCCGCGAGGCGGTTGCGGATCTGCTTTCGGACGAAGTGTTCGAATCGCCGGTGCAGGCATTCGAAGGCGTCGTGGTCTCCCTGCGCCGCCTGCGTGATGATGGTATCGAGATCTTGAGCCAAGGCCTGCGCCACCCATCCGGAAAAAAGTCTGGCCCGTCACGGTGGCGCATATTAAACGAATCCTCTTGATAGATCTATATAGCCGCGTGCGATCCTGGAACAGGCTGAGGGTCGCGGCTGATCACCATCGCAGCATTTCGCTCGGCCATCCAGCCGAATGGACAGACTGGTAAAGCCAAGTGAAAAACCAATCTGCTGACTCCTTCGAAAAGGGTATACTATCCAATCTGTTCCGTGGAGATTGCCAAAAACTGTGTCAACCGCAATTGCCATATCATCGTCCAACTCGCTGTACCGAATCCGTGTGAACGTGAGAATCGAATTCAAGCTGTTTGGACCAGTACCTGTCTTTGTCAACCATCTTCGCCGTCCCAGTCACTCGAAATCGTGTAATCGTATACGGCGGACAACATACATTACCGTTGGTGCCAGTTGTGGCTGTGAAGAAGGCCTGGTATGCGCCTGTTTTCGTGTTAAAGACGAGTCGCATATAACATGAACAGGGGCCGTCTCCAATCACGAGTTTTGCTTTGTAGGCTTTGTAGCCGCCTGAATTCAACGCATTGCTCACAGCATCTTTTAGCTTGTCAATTTTATCTTTTGCGTCTTCGATCTTATCTATTCCGTCGGCGATAGCCTTCGCAGTATTGCCGAAGAAACCTTGGCCGGCGATGACTCTCAATGGAGCCGTCGCGACGGATACACCGATGCTCTGCGTAAAATCAAGCAGTTTGGCATTCGCGAGGCGGCCACATAGCCCTTGGGCGCCACCCCCTCGTTTTTTTAGTTTGATCATGATCCGATAGGCCAGATCGGCAACATCCACACCTTCACCCAGTGGGTCGAGATGGTTCGTCGGTTCGTTGCCGACATAGGCATAACCGTTGCCGATGTTGTGATCATCCCCCCAAATCCCGATCGTATCCCGAGTGGTGAACCGACCGCCGATCGGGTCCAGGTATCGGGTTCGGAAGTAATACCAGCCGGTCTCCGGGTCGTGGCGCCGGCCCTGGAACAGGTAGGGATTGCCGATGGACGAGGGGTTGCCCACAACGGGATCAAGCGTGGAAACATCGAGCGGCCGGCCGTAGTCATCGTATTCGTACCGCTCGACGACAGCGCCCGCCCCGTCGGTGACAGCCATGACGTTGAACAGATCGTCGGCGTGATAATAGAAGTCCACCCCCCCCCGCTGCATCTGGAGCACTTCGTCGATATACAACCCATACACATAGGTCGCCTGCGTCGCGCCGAGACTGTCCTGCTCCTCGCTGACCCGCCAGCCGTCGTAAAAGTATCGCGTCTCGTCCGGACCGCCGGCGACGGCGTCGGCATCCACGATCCGGCGGGTCCGCCGGCCGAGGGCGTCGTAACAATAGGTATGGCGCTCGCCGGTTTCCGGAATGAAATACTCGACCATTCGGTTGCGGTAATCATACAGAATCGCAAAATCCGGAATCGCCGGACTCGTGCCCAGCAGTCGGTCGATGAACTCATTCACATCCAGTCCATCGAGACTTCCGTCGGAATTGAGATCCGACTCGCAGGTGACCGGCCCGGCGGCGAGCAACTGACTGACAAATGGATTCACATCGAAAAAATCCAGTATCAGATCACCGTTGACATCGCCTTCGAGGCAGGGGAAGGAGGCAATCAGATTGCCGTTGGCATCATATTGACGGTAGTCGAATGGTGTCCGGGTGTACTGGTTGAGCTGTTGGTCGGCCGGAGTGGGCATCGTCGCATCCATCGCATAGGCCCCGGGGTTGGGTGTGCCCGCCACCTGCGTGCGGTTGCCCACGCCGTCCAACGTGTAAATCGTGTCGCGCACCGGCAGCGGCATCCCATTACCGGCGGTCGTGTGTATCAGCCGATAAACATCATCATAGACGTAATCATGCGTCTGTTGCGGACCGCCTGCCCGCGTGTCGGCCCGTTGCGTCTTGTTCTGCATCGCGTCCCAGAGGTAGGTGCGGTCATCCAGGATGGCCCCGCCGGCGATCACCGAATGGGTCGTGCCAATGATCCGCTTCAGGCCGGAATCTCCCGGCGGGTTGGGAAGAATGCCGTCATATACGTAATCCGTACGCGTGCCATTCCCGAATTCCCGTCGCTCGACGCGACCGGGCCCGATGTAGTCATAGGTGGCAATGCTCCCCAATCCTTCGCTGACCGTCTTCTTGCGATCCAGCTCATCGTAGGTGCAGGTGATGATCCGCCCACCGGGATAGGTACATTGCAACTGGTTTCCGACGCCGTCATAGACGAATGTAGTCGTCTGACCGTTGAGCGTTTCGCTCGTGACGCGGGACAGCGAGTCGTAGCTGCGCAACACGAGAGAGTCGTCGTCCTCGGCGTGGACGATACGGGAGAGACCGTCATATTTGTAGAGTTCGAAGGTTGTGTCGCTCGAGACACCGGGGCCGGGGACGACGGCCTTGTTCGTCGCCCGATCGTTCAGATCATAGGTGCAGGTCGTGACGCTCCCGTTCGCGTCGGTCATTCCTGTTTGATTGTTGTGAACATCGTATGTGTATATATGAATCGTCCCGTCGGCCTGGGTCTCGGCGGTCAGGCGATCCAAGGCGTCATAGGCATAGGAAGTCGTGTTGCTGTTGTCGTCGGTTTGACCGATCAGGCGTGTGCTGTCATCCCAGATGCGCAGGGTGGTGATGTCGGCCCCATCGCCGTCGGCGCCGTCGCCGTCGAGATCTCGAACCGTCGAGACCGGTCGATTAATGCCGTCATATGTATATCGGATTTCGTGGTTCAGGGCATCAGTCGTCACTGTTTGGTTGTTACGGGAGTCGTACCCGTATGAATGTGTATTCCCGACATTGTCGGTGCGGCTGATGAGCCGATCGAGGTTGTCGTAGACGTTCGTCGTCACGAATGTCTCGTCGGGGTTGAGCAGGTCCGATTTCTCGACTTCCGTGACCGAGATCACGTTCGAGTTGGCGTCGTATACATAGGTGGACGTGTTATTCTTGTGGTCGGTCACGACGCTCATCCGATTCGCCGTGTCATAGGTCCGCAGTGTCTGATGACTGTTGTCATCGACGGTTCGCGTGACCTGGGAATTGTCGCTGTATTCAAGGGTTGAAATGGATTTCCCGGGCATCAGTCCGCCCGGCAGGGGGGCCTGTGTATTGGCATCGAAAAACTCGATCGTCGTCGTCGTCAGGCGATCCACGGCATCATAAGCGAAGGTCGATTCATACAATCGAACATTGCCCACACTACCGGGAATGTCGTCCAGCTCTCCATCAAGGCGGAAAGACACGCGGTTGTTGTTGGCGTCGTAGTGATAGGTGGTGATATTGTCCATCGGGTCGGTGTTGTCGACGATCCGATCATAGCCGTCGTAGGTGAATGTATTCACCCGCGGGGTATCTTCCAGGCCATGGCTGATGGTGATCGTGTTCCTGTTGCCGTCGTAGTCGTACTGAGTCGTCGACACGTCCGGGTCGCCGGGCGCGCGGATTTCCTGAAAGACCAGATCGCGCTCGTCATAAAGCGTCTGAACCTCATTGGTCAACTGATCGCCGTCGGTCGCTTCGCCATAGCGGACGAGCGTGCGATTTCGATTGGCGTCATACTGATATTCGGTGACGATTGAATCGCTCTGCGGCAGGGACGCGCAATCGCGATCCATCAGCGTCAGGCCGACGCTGCCGACTTCCTCGCAACGTCTCGTGAGAAAGTTGAGGATTTCATATTCGTAGATAGTCGAGAAATGGGTATTGGTCTGCAAGACACCGAGATCATCCACATTTTGGATATCGACGCGAATCACATTGTCGTTGGCATCATAAAAAGTGTCCTTCTCGTAACGCAGGCCGCCGCCGGTCGTGACTTCTCGGGAAATCTCTCGCACCACCTGGTTCAACTGATTATAGACCTGCTGGGTATCATGCCCGCGGGGGTCGGTTGCCCGCGTCACATTGCCCACACGATCATATTCATAGGTCGTCGTCAGGGCGAAGCCGGTCGCATCTATGATCTGGTTCTGGCGATAGCCTGTCTGCGGACCGACGGCGTAATAGCTGTACTCGTCTCGGCGGCGATGCGCGCTGCCGTTGTCGGGAAGGACGTGCGCGGTCAATTGTCCGAAGGCGTTGTATTCGAAGTCTTCGACAATGGAGGGGATGCGGTGGGTCGTATGGGTTCGGTTTCCGACTGCATCATAGACGTGGGTCGTCGTGTTTCCGCGGCCGTCGATGTGCGAGGTGACAAAATTGGTGCCGCAGCAGCCACCGAATCCGTCGTCATAGGTGAAGAGTTCGCTGATCTGGGTCTGATCACCGGCCAGCGGGCCCGGCAGCCGCTGATGCTCGAGCAGGTTCCCCTGTGACCGTCGGATCGGATTCGGCTCGTCGTAGACGAACACCTCCTGGTTGCCGTTGGGATGGGTGATCGTGGAGTGGAGTGAATCGTTGTTGTACTCATACCGAGTCTCGAAGAAGACCGGATCGCCGGTGCGCAGGGGGGCCGTCGGCCGATTGTTTATGTCGGTGGTGGGTAGATCGGGATCGGCCCGCCCGGTGAAAATATGTTCCATCACGCCGCGATTGCCACCATCGTAGAAAAACTCTTTCACATCCCCAACCCGATCATTCACGATCGCCTTGACGACGGCGAAGTTGTTGGCCGGATCGGGTACGAGCGGGATATAGACAATATCCACAATATCCCCCGTGGCAGAGTTCTGGTTTCCCCAGAGTTGGCGGATGATCCGATCGAAATTGAAGTCCATCGGATCGAGCGTGGGCGCGTAAACGTTCGACAGCCAGAGTTGTCCCTTGGGATCGGTGATCGTCAGCAGGTTGTGGTTCAGATTGTCATCCGCGAATCCCGTCGAATAGGTGTAGATCGTCGTCTTGCCGGTGGGGTAATCATGACCGGGCGGAATCGGAAAGTTGGGCGTGTTTACCACGACAGGCGACGTGACCGACTTCAGGTCGCCGAACGAACCGCCCGGGTCGCCGTTCTGGTAGTAGTCATAAGTCACGGTGCGACCGGCGAAGTCGGTGATGGAACCGATGAAGCCGTCGACCGTGTAGGAGATGCTGATCGTTCGGGGGTTCGCGACGGAATCGAGCGTGTCGTGTATGGTCGCCAATCGCCCTGTCGCGTCGTAGTCAAAGCTCATGGTGTTGCCGTTGCGATCGATGATCGAGCTGATCTTGCCTTCCTCCGGCGCGCCATTCAGCGGATTGAAGTTCCAGGTGCCCGTATCGGGAAACGTAAGCGTATAGATCCCGTTGATGTCCACCGTGATGACGCGGAAAAACTCATCGCGCGTCCAGCTTCCGTCGGGTTGCAATTGGTAGATGTCGGCCCGGGAGTGACCGTCAAAGAGGTTGAGATGCGGCCCGAAGGGTTCGATGCGGATGTTGTAGGAATAATCCCAGCCGTTGCCCTGTGCTGTCGTCGGTCCGAAACGAGATCGATATTTTCGCGCCCAGACAAAATCAAAACCGCGTCCAGGAATTTTCAGATCCTCCTGATCATGATAAAACTCGCCGGAGAACAAATAGACGGGATCCAACTCGTAGCCCGATGCATCCTCGGGGCATTCCTCACATTCGCAGGGTGCTGCGGGTGGCGTGTGCTTGACACCGGGCTCAAAGGGCGATGGCGGGATGATGAAGTCTGCCCCCGTGAGCTGGATCGTATACATGCCATTCTGCCCCAACCCGTTCCAGCCGATGATGGGGTCCATTCCGCCCAGGCCGTCGGGGCCGGTGATTTCGTTGATCGGGTTCTGATTGAAGATGTCGCCCGTCGGGCTGACGGGGTCGTCATTTACGCCCGTGACGGCGATGAAATATTGGCCGGGCTGGGTGATGAGGCCGAGACCGGCCGGCCCGATACCCGCGATGCACGAGCCGTTTCCCATGCCGGGATCGAACGGGCAATCATCGTTCGCGGCGATACCGAAACCCATCATGTCGAACACGAAGAGCTGGGTATCGAAGGTCGCCCCGCCGCCCGCGAAACCGGGGGAGGTGGAGGCGGAAAAGTTGTCGGGGTCCGTGATTTCGATGAGATACATGTCCTCGAAGTCACCCACGCCGGTGTTGCCGTCGATCGCGCCGAGCGGGCCGCCGCCGAAAATCGGTTGGGCGGTTTCGGGAAGGCTGCCCGCATCGCCCTGTTCGACCCAGTTCTGGGCGGAGGTTTGAGCACTATTCGCGTAGAACGCAAAAACGATGACAGTGGTACCCAGCCATTTGTTCATATTC
>JBHHUV010000057.1:0-11022 GCA_046754005.1 Phycisphaerae bacterium
GTATCGAGTCGGTTCGTCGGAATGTCGGTGTTTCGCACGAATTAATCGTGGTGGGGGGCGGTGCAAGCGGTTGCAACACTGTATCGAGTCGGTTCGTCGGAATGTCGGTGTTTCGCACGAATTAATCGTGGTGGGTGGCGGTGCCGGGGATGGCACGGAGGAGTGGCTCAGCGAGCAGACCGGCGTTCGTTTCATTCGAGAGACGCGGCGCGAAGGCGCCACGCGGGCATACAACAAAGGCTTCCGTGCTGCCCGCGGTGAGATGGTGATGTGGCTGAATGATGATTCCTACCCGCTTCCAGGTTCGGTTGAGGCCGCCGTCGCGATGCTGGATCGGCCCGATTTGGATGATGTAGGGATGATTGCGTTTTATCACAATTGGGATCGGGAGCGCAACCGGCTGGATTCCATTGAACAGAGCGGGCGGATATTCAGTATCTACAACGTACGCGGAGTGCCGTATGCCAATTTCGGCCTGTTACGAAACGAGTTGCTCGAACGGCTTGATTATCTGGACGAGCGCTACTATTTCTGTGCGTGGGATCCCGATTTGTCACTGAAGGTGCAACGAGTGGCTGGGCTGATTGTCATAGGTTGCCGTGATGCCCTGGTCGACCATGAAGAATTGCACGATGAACGGAAGGACCGTGATCTGGCCATCGCTCAAGCGGACAATAAGAAGCTTTTTTCCAAGTGGAACTTGCCGGAACCATTCACCTATTCTGATCCCGTGCCAACCTATCGTCAGATGCTTCGAGATCGTGGCTTAATCTGATTTCCCGAGTTCGAGAGCCCCTTCAGGTGAACCGGCAGGTGGCGATTGCGCGATTGCGCTAGATCGAACGCAGCCTTGGCGTGATCCGGGGCAACACATAAGCACTGCTCTAACAGGTTTTCCGCTCGTGACCATTCTTTATTGAACATTGCGAGTTCCGCCAAATGAAAGGTTGCCCGTCGTATATGTACGGGATCGTTGGGGTGGGTGTCGTATAATCGGGCGAAGAGATGCTCGGATGCGGCGAGTCGTCCCGTTCGTTTCAGTGTGACGCCGATGCTCCAGGCCCCGTCAGGATTGTCGGCAACCGGAAAGGATTTCGACCGATATTCCGCGGCGTTCCCCAATGTGTTCGCGAACGCAGCCATGCGCGCCTTGTTTGGTAATTTGCGATCAAGAGAGTCAAATGATTCGGCATTGCACAGCAATGGCCCATATGCATGAGTCGCTTTGGCCAGGTCCGACACATGGTTATCTATATAGTGGTCGATATCGAAATAGTGCAAGGCGTGTTGGCGGGCCTTGCGGGCGCGTGACTGTCGATCCGGCAGATGATTCATCACATCTTCGATTGCTAATGCTAATTGTTTCGGGTTGCCCGGCGGGAGCAGTGTTCCCCATCGGCCGTCGTCAAGGATGTCACATTGGCCGCCGGTATGGGTGGCAATGACGGGCAGGCCCGCGGCCATCGCTTCCATCAACACACGCGGCAATCCCTCCGGCAGGTGGGATGTGTGTGCGAAGAGATGAGCGCCAGCATAGAACTCGGCCACCCGCGCGGCCGGCAGTGGACCGATCAGTTCCACACTCAGCCGGCCCGATGCGTGCTCCCGAGCGAGCCGCTGAAGGGTTGTGATATAGGCCGGGTTTCCGCCGCCAATGATTCGAACGGCAATCGGCCATCGATTGGCCCTGTTTCGGGAGACACGCGCGGCCGCTTCGATTAAATCGGCCTGACCGCGCGAGGCGGTGAGCTGGCCCGTGCTGATGATGATGAACGGAGGCGGTTCGGGCGGCAACGTCGGGTTTTGGAAGGGGTGCATGTTGATACCTGCAATTCGTACGCGGTCGTGTCCGCAGTAAAAGCCCGAATCGGTGTAGTGTTTCGACAACGCCTTCGAGACAAAACTAATGGATTCATTGTTCGGTGTCCGGCGCGACGACGAGAGGTTGCACACGCTTTGGATGTCCTGTGTTATTTCGACGCCGAGTTCCGTCGCCATGCGCGTCATCATGCACAATGAATCACGCATGTGCCCATCAAGGAACCATTTGTCTTCGAGCGTCAGATGAACCGGAACGCCGGATCGGAGCAGCGCCTCGATCAGGGACTGCGAGGCGAATTCCATGCCCCACACGTCTACCACGTCCGGCCGTAGATTTCGGATTGCCGCGGCGAGTAACCGTCGATCTTCGGATTCACAACGAAGCATGTTCGGAAGGTCTTCAGGTGGGTAGGGTGGTCCCCATGCAATATGCAGGGCTCGCGTAATACCCGGTTCATCTTCGTTGTCGTCAGTGATTCGGTGGTAGCTGGTGAGAACATGGATATGGTGATCACGCATTTTTAGGCCGGAAACGACTTCGCGGCAGCGCATTTCATACCCGCCGATGTGATGGGGGGGGAACAGGTTGGACAGGATCAGGATGCGAATGGCGTTAATCCCACGATAGCCGTCGGTGGGGTACGGCGTTTTTTTATTTGAATGTATTCTACCGCTTTGCGGTGATGCCGTCCCAGTGATAATGAAGCTTTTGTCTCGGTGCACATACTCTACCTGTTCTATCAGAAAGAATGGTGTATCCGACATACCCTGGGCATGCTTATCGTATCCCCATATGGCCGAGACATGTAATCATGGAACCCAACTCTGGTTGGAAACCAATGCTACAGCGTCTGTGTTGGAGTGTGCTCTTAAAGCCGGGTTCCCACCGTCTCCGATAGTCAGGGAGGGGTCGTTATTGATGGGTTGTAGTCGCCACGGTGGTCACACTCGGGGATCATATGTCAATCGATGTCAAGCCACTTCAACTCAATTATGGTTGCGGCGAAAGCCGATTGGAGGGGTATATTGGCGTCGATGTACGACCCTGCCCGGGGGGCGATTATGTGCTGCCGGCCTGGGATACGTCTCCGTTTGAGGCCGGGAGCGTTGCGGAGATCTATTCTCGCCACATGTTGGAACACCTCGATCCGGAGGATGCCCGCCGGGCATTGAGTGCCTGGTTGGATGTTCTCAGGCCCGGCGGCCTGTTGCGGCTGATTGTTCCCGATCTGTCTTTTCATGCAAGCCAGCTTTTGGGGGAGCAGATGAGTTGGACAGATGATTCCGGCGAGAATCTGGCGCACGCGATGGCGGGCTTCTATGGATGGCGCGATCCCGCGCGCGGGGGACACCGTGAGGACGCCCATCGTTGGGGCTACACTTGGGGGACACTATCTGAATTGTTGAAATTGATCGGTTACATCGACGTGGTTCGTGTGCGGACCGGTCGAGACAGCGACCCATGGCATTTGCATGTGACCGGACACAAGCGGGGGGCGCTGTGATGTTGATCGGTGACGTGTGCGAGGCGGGTCGGCCAGTGGCGCCGGAGACGGCGCAGCAGCAGGCCGGTATGATTCTGAATGAGTGGCGAGGTCGCGGCCAAGTCGTCGTTTTCGGAGCCGGTGCGCACACCCGAAAGATCCTGCCCGTGCTCGAACAACACGCCGAGAAAATCGCGGGCATCGCCGACGATTCGCCTGCCTGTTGGGGTCGGCGGTGCGGGAGATGGACGATCGGCGCGCCCCGGACGATCATCGACGATCGCGTTTCGGGCATCCTTGTTTCGTCTGACGTGCAACAATCTCCGATGGCGGCGAGGCTGAGATCGGAATTCGGCGGTCGGTGTGCGATTCTGACTCTGTATGTGGATGCCAATGACGGGCCTGACGGGCCTGTTTTGTCGTCGACGGGTGAGCGGCAGACGGGGCGGACGATCGAGGAGATTGAACTCGGCCATCGGGCACGATACTACTGGGCCTTGCAGCACCTTTCGTCCGGATCGGTCGTCCTTGACGCTGCCTGTGGGAATGGATATGGGAGCCGGATTCTCTCCGAGGGCGACAACTCCGTGTTTGGGATCGATATTTCAACGGAGGCGATCGAATTTGCCCGCTATCATTATTCAGGGAAGAACACGACCTTCAATATCGGTGCAGTCGATCAATCAGGTGTTCTGGAATCACTCGTTTGTAAGATGATGCCATTAGATGCAGTTGTCTCTTTCGAAACAATCGAACATCTCGAAAATCCGGATGTGTTTCTTCGTGATGTGTTTGGAGTGCTCAGGCCGGGTGGGATACTGTTCTGCTCGACGCCGAATAGGGATGTGATGTCAGTCGAGGAGGCGCCGTATCATCGCCGACATTTTTCCGGGTCGGAGATGACGAGGCTTATCGCCGAAGCGGGTTTTCTCAACCATGAATGGTATGGTCAGGAGGGGATGCAATTCCTGAAGGGCCGATGTACGACCGCCCAGCGATACCTGCTTTTTCATGCCGTGAGACCGGCCTGACTTTCAGCCCCCTACGCAGTGCGGTTCACGATTGCCGGGTCCGTAGAGTCTTCGGACGGGTATGCCAAGACGCCCAAATCGATCGCACCTCCGCCAGAGTGTTTCTTCGTTCTGATCAGATGAGAGGATGACGGCCTCGGCACCGAGTCCGGCAACTTCATCGGGATGATGAATTCGGAAGCGGCCGAGGTGGCGGCCGTGCAGCTCTTTGTTGTCGTCGATTACCCCCACGATTTCGACCGGGATATTGACAAGATCGCGTTCGAGCCGGCGGGTGTGCAGACCGGCCCCATAGAGCACGACGCGGCGAATGCCATCTTTCGCGAGGACGCTCATTGTCCGGTTTATGAATTCCAGGGCGAGGTTGGGATGATCGTTAGATCGGCCGCGCCAGGCGACAGTTTCGGGAAGAATCCCGCTGTCGAGAATCGCCGATATGAACTGTGGTCGTGGAACCGTCTCTTCGTTGAGATAGAGAAAGTTGTTCCAGTCGAAGTCGGGATTGTCGAACGACAGGTTGAGCGATCGCCAATCCATAGATTCGCTGACCCACCCCTTGTCCATGGCCCACGTCCAGAGTTCGGTGCCGGGTAGGGGGACGGTCAGGTAGAAGCCCTCGACGAATATCTTGTCCTTATTGCGGTGAATGAAGTCGAATGTTTTTTTCATGTCATCCAGCGTTTCGCCCGGATAGCCGAGCATGAAGCTGGCCCCGCAGGCCATGCCATATTGGTCGGCGAGGTCGATCGCGCGCTGGTGCGATGCCACCGAGCATTTTCCGCCGCGCTCCATGCGCTGAAGAACGTTGTCGCTGCCGGATTCTGCGCCGAAGCGGATGGCGGAGACGTTCATCGTCTTCAACAGTTCGCACAACTCTTCGTCGACCAGGTTGGAGCGGACGAATCCGTGGAAGCTGAGTTTCTGGTTCAGGCCGGATTCGTCGATGAGGCGAGCCATTTCGCGCAATCGACGTCTATCAGCGACATAAAGATCGTCCAGAATGTAAACAGATTTCACATCCGGCGTGGATTCCAGGATATGCTTCAGTTCCCGAACGAAATAACCGGCGCTGAATCGGCGATAACTTTCCCAGTATTCCTGCGTCGAGCAATAGGAGCAGCGAAACGGGCAACCGCGGGAGGTGAATACTACGGCCTCATCCGGACGAGTCGGGTTTTTTGTTCGTAGCGGAAACGGCAATGTGTCGATTTCTCGGCGAAGGGTTGTGGGTGGGGTTTGCAGGACATTTCCGTTCCGAGCGTGGTAGCAGATGCCCGAGATATTCCTGAGTGTTTCATATCCCCAGCCCGCGTCCGGCTCGTAGTGGCGCATCAGGTCGAGGAAGGTGTCTTCGCCCTCGCCGATGACACCGACGTCGATTGTCTTTGGAAGCCTGTGTGGGAGGGCGCTGATGTGATGGCCGCCGACAACGAGTTTCGTGCCCGGCAGTTCGCGGCGGAAGATATCGGCGAACTCGATGACCTGCCAGAAGCAGCTTGTCACCGATCCAATGCCGATCACATCCGGTCTGTATTCGACGAGGTCGTAGGGTTCATTGGTGATGCGAAAGTCGAAGGGCTGGCCCCATTCGTGTTGGAGGACGGAGGTGATATACCCAAATGCCAGTGGAATACCGTAGCTGCGGGGATCTGTTCCAGGGGCTTGTATGAAGCCGATTTTCAGCATCGTGGTTCCATCCATTTTTCGGGTCAGCATGCCCGCATTCAGGCTTCCTACTCGTGCGCCTTCAACGGCTTGGGCATGCTCCACCCAGTCGGCGGCTCAACAGATGGGCCAGACGACCCATCCTATTTATGAATCGCGAGGCGCTCTTCGTCCAGCGCGCGGCCTTCAGTTCGACGGCGGCTGAGTTCCTCTGGTTGATAGATCGTCAGTAATCGATAGCGATCCCCGGCGAGTGGTGATAATCGCTGGATCAGTTCGTCTTGTCGCATGTCGGACGAGACGAGGATCGCGCCGACATTGTCGATGTCACTCATTTCTTCTGGGGAGACGACATCCCATCGTCCCAGACGGCCTCCGATGGAATCCGGGTTATCGTCTACGATGCAGGCGATCTTCACCGGCGATTCGATGAGTGCCGGCATGATCTTTCGGGTATGGCGACCGGCGCCGAATACGGCGATTGGCCGTTCGTCGGCTGCGTGCCAGGCCTTGAGGGCCTGCGTTGTCATGCGGCGGGCCACCTTTTCCGGGACACCTTCCCGGACAAACACATCGGTCTTGGGAGTGCCCACGACTTGACACGGATCCTGGATATAGTGTCCCGGTCGGATCAGGTCGTATTCCTTGAGTATTTCCAGGAACCGTTCGCGCGGCACCTGTTTTTCGTTGTCATAGTGCCAGAGAGTGTCGAAATGATTTACGTCCGCATCGATGCGAAGCGTTGAATAATCCATCTTGGTCGAGACGCGGCCATTCTTGAGGCCTTCCTTCCAGACGGTGCTGCCGGGCAGCGGTTGGCAGACGTAATTCTCCCAAAACTCGAACGCTGTCTTGTGGATACGCTCGGCGTAGAAATCAATCGTCCTGCGCATCTGCGCTTCCGTTTCGCCGGGATAACCGAGCACCATCGATGCGCCGATGCCGACACCGTAACGCGTGCAATTTTTGATTGCCCGTTCGATGTGTTCTCGCTTGATGGCTCCCCCTTTGAACTTTCTGATGATGTCGGGGTCGGCCGATTCGACGCCCATCCCGGCGAGGCGGACGTTCATCCGCGACAGTGCGTGGGCTACATCATCGGTGATGAGATGGGCCATTAGCGACAAGCGGATAAACTCGAAGCGTTCCAGGACGCCGCGTTTCTCCAGAATATCCACCAGTTCGAGCAGGCGCTTGGGCGAGACGAGAAAGAGATCATCCAACAGCTCGAAGACAGTCGTGCCGTGTTGTTCATAGCGTTCGAGGCACAGGTCGGCCAGTCGTTCGGCGGTGAGGATGCGAACCTTGGTCCCTTGATTCCAGGACTCCACGCAGTGTGTGCAGCGATAGGGGCAGCCACGGACGGTTGTGAAGGGGAAGACTTTCGATGGCGCGTCGGCCGGTGGCGGGAGGGTGTTGATGTCTACGTAGGGAGCGGCGGGTCCACGAACGAGATCAGAGTCGATCCACATGGCGGTTCCGGGTGTCGGGCCCGCCTGCTGGAGCGGTTCTCCCTTGCCGAGAAGGCGTTTGAGAAACAGGGTGAGTGCGATTTCGCCTTCACCGATGAAGGCAATCGCCCCAGGGTCGTTCGGGAGTGTTTCGGGGACGGCGGTGATGTGGGGGCCGCCAAAGAGGATCGGGCCGTCGAACCAGTCGCGGATGCTCCGGTGCATGCCGAGGACATGAGTGTACATTTCACTGACGGTCGAGAAACCGATCACGTCGGGATCGGCCTTGCGGATGGCTTCCACACTGTGAACGATCTCGACATTCACCTCGGGAAGGTGTTGTTCCAGGATGACCTTCAGATAACCGAACCCCAAGTAGTATCGGTACTCCATCTGGTACTGATGTCGAAAAAGAGGTTTATGGAGGACGAGTTTCATCGGATCACCCTTCCAATATGGATCGGCCCCGGCCAGCGAAGAATTGGCCGATATGCTCAAGAACAGAGTGTACAAGTGTGTCGTAGGTGAAATGATTCAGAACCGATTCCCGCATTTCGCCAGCCAGTTCAAGGCGTTCGTCTTCGTTTTGGATGAAGTAGTTGATTCGTTCGGCGAGCTTCTCGACACCACGATAAACGACTTGATTGTATCGCGGCCAGACACAGGAGGCCCGGGGGAGCCATCCCCATTCACATTCGGCTCGAAGGTTAAGGAGCATATCACGTGTTGCAGTCACCCCAATTTCGGGGTCGTTGCCCCGGATTTCAAGAAAGCGGCGGTATGTCGAATCGTGTGGATTCGGCAGGTCCGCGGGTCGAAGTTGAAATGGAGGCGTCGTTCCTTTATTGCACACATGTTGATGAATGGCGATATTCATGGCATGGGCTATGTCGGACGGTTTCTCCTGGATCAGGAAAAACCCTCCGGCGCACAGACCGTCCAGTACGCGCTGGTGCAGGGCCGAATTACAACCGGTGTGCAGGCTGATCTTCGCGGCTCGGAAGGCGCGGCCAAGGGGAATGCCGTGCTCGATCTTACCTCGGGCAAACCGCGCGGTCCGAGGGCGATTCTCCCAACCCTTTCCATACAGATGGAAGGATCCACCTGTCTCATCGGCCCATCGTATAGCGGCCTCGATCGTTTGTTCGCGGAGGAACTGATGCGCAATGAAACGCTGCATGGCGACGATTTCTCCGCGGAGTTCCTGGTTCTCGATTTGGCGATTGGATTCTGTCTCCACTCTAGTAACCAGGCTGTCGTAGTCGTAGTCGCCACAGAAACCGGGCCGCCGTGCGACGGACATCAACGTCTCGTGAATTGCATCTACGAGAGTGCGAGCCTGACCGTCGAATTGTAGGCGGTTCTGTCGATGCAGTTCCTCGGGTGTCGCGGAGGCATTGGTAGCGTACATCACATCGCAGAGATAGGGCATCAGTGCCTCGGGTTGCTCATCCGGATCCAACAATCGACTAGGATTGGTCGGAATTGTGCAGGGATGAAAACGCTCTGCCGGAAAGTTGTACTCGGTCAGGCACTCGGGAAAGCCGTGGCCGATCACGAATTCCATAGGACCGACTCCGCGACCGGCTTCCTTTTTGAACAAGTGCGGCATCCTGTCCTGTATCCAGCAGACAAATGGGACATTGGCCGGAATGACCTGTGCGTATTCCTGCCACAGGTGATCGATGACGAATACCAGGTCTGGTCGATATTCCTCGACGGCCTCAGCGATACGGTTGGGTTGAATTAGATCGTGGTTATTTTTCTCGAATAACAGTCGAAACTCATGACCAGGCCTTTCAAATGCTCCCTTCAGGTCACGCATGGCGTATTGCAGGACCGTCGTGAATCGGCTGGTGATTCCCAGGATGCGAAGGGGTTGTGTGCTCTTGATTGAAAAACGATTTCGCCAGTGGTCATTCTGCAGGCTGTCATAATGTTGCCGCGCGGCCTGAATCGAATTGAGTCCGCACCGCTGTCGAAATTCGGTGACGGATCGAAGAGTGGCGAACAGATTATTCTGGAATTCCGGCATACGACCGGGGAATTGGATCACGTAATTCGGAACGGCTCGATCCGGTTTTTTCTCCAACAACTCCTCGAGAGAATCGATGCAGTTCGGGCCTATCAGGATCGTTGTACGTGGATCGCACAGGGCATCGATGTTTTTGGCTACGTGAAGCGTTACCCCGAACAATCGTATATCCGGCTCGAGAAGGTAGAGGCGCGGCGTAAAGCTCATGAACATCTGCCGAGTATTTGAGAAGACCTTATTCAGAAGAATTCCGATGTGATCGCAGGCGATGAGGTAGGGGCCGCAAAAGAGTTGACCGGGTTCGTGTGCGAGCTTGAGATCAGCGGCGAGTTTAATCGCGTTGCATGGGTTGGGTAGCCATTGTCGTCTGTTCGGATTTGGGCGCGTCGAGATATGCAGGTTGCCGTCTATTGTACGATACATCTCCATAGAATGAATTGAACGTTGCAATTCTTCATGGTGGCACCGCAGATTGGGATGGGCGATGGTCACCCGCTCAAGGTTCGACTTGAAGCGCCTTGCAAGAGAACACCATGTGATGTGACCCGAGGGCATTCGCGAGAGCCTTTCGCGCACTTCGTGGAACTCGGGCATCGAGGCCAGTGGTCCACCCCCCTCGGAGATCAATTCCATCGCCGGCCCGATCAGTCCCAGTGCCGTGAATGAATGCAATGCGGTCAGGGCGGCTTCGGCATTGTCTGGATCGTTTTCGAGATGTTGCAGTGCGGCATTCAGGGATGTGTAGTGATCGCCCTGTTGTCGCGAGGTATCAGATTTTACAATAGGGGATGGGACGGCAGGCGGAATTGTTGTCTGACTGGAATTCACGGTCGATCCTTGCCGTGCGAGTGCCCCGAGGGATTGGCCGATGCTCCTCTGTGCCGATGGCCGATTCATTCATTTATCGGCATGAACAGCCAGTTGCCGGCATGGATTCGAATCTTATCGTTTCGATACCACGGAGATTGTGTCCGGATTTCGTGGCGCTCGGGGGTGCTCTGGGTGGAAGTGCATCCATAACTCTTGCCGGTGATTCGATATTTTGAATCCGCTCAGGATGAAATCCCGTGCCGAAGACGCATCTGCTGACACAGAACGACGAGGCTGCACCTTGTGATGGGGGTTTCGACATCGGGTTGATTCGGGATGCGGACGAGGCACACCCTGGCATCAAGCCTGTTTTCGCAGGCATGGAGAGCTCCATGATATTCAAGGGGGTGGACCTTATGGCCCGATAATAGTACTAGTAACACCATTGTGGATTCCCATATTCGCATATTGAGGAGGGTTCGTGGGGTACGCGGCCTGTATTTGGAATGAGCAGTGATTGCCTGGATCTGATCTTTGTCCCCGTTACGCGCGAGCAGGCCCGTCTGTTCTCTGGAGTAGGGAGGATGCTCGATCGGCGGGGCATGGAGTGCCGTTTTGCGGTGGCCTCTGTTGAAATCGCCGAGACCCTTCTTGATGAGTGGGGAGATCTGGTTTCAATCGTCGGCGTTTTTCAGGACGAACGGTTCGTCCCTGAGACCGTCCCG
>JBHHUV010000058.1:0-10823 GCA_046754005.1 Phycisphaerae bacterium
AGCAGGCGCATGGCGACATCGCTGTAGCCGGAGAGGGCCGCCTGAACCATGGGGGAATCCAGGTGAATGGACCCGATGGAGAGAGCCTGTTTTTGTGATGCGCGATCGATGATTCCGTTCCCCAGGCACGGCGGCGCTGATGGGATCATACCCCGGTTTTCTTCTTACGCTTTTTCTTCTTTTTCTTCTTACTCTTGTCTGAGTTGTCTTTCTTCTTCTTGTCTTTGATGCCGAGGTGCTTCTTGACGAACTTCATGATCTTCTTCTTGACCTTTTCGCCATAGTCGGCATCGAACATCCCGGTGCCGTGATATTTCCTGCCGCCGGGATATTTTTTGGATTTGGCCTTGCCACCGGACGCCTCGACCAGCTCCTGGACGACGCTGTATTCGGCCTCTGGAGAAATGAGCAGGATGGGTATGTTCGAGCAATTCCTGATGTGCTCTTTGGAATCCACACCGAAATAGTTGGTACCCGGCGAGAGGCAGACCACTGCCTTGGGTTCGTCCGTTCGCATCGCGTAGTCGAGCGTGATGCTGCACCCGATACTGGCGCCGATGCAAACCAGGCGGTTCATGTTGATGTTTTTCTGTTTACCCAGCCAGGCAGTTGCTCCGGCCACGTCCATGAAGGCCTGTTGAAAATGGGCGGTGTCGCGGTTCTTGTAGCCCGTTTCGAGCTTGAGATCGGCCGGTTTCGTACTGCCGCCGGTGCCCCGGATGTCATAGGCGAGGACCGCGATTCCGGCCTTGCGAAGATTCGGAACGAATGGCTTCCAACTGGAGCGATCCGCCGGATACATGTGGATCAGAATGGCTATCGGCGTCTTTTTGCGCGCGGCTACCTTTACTGGATAGTAGTCCGCCTCGATCGTCACGCCATCCGGCGTCTTGAACGTGACGACGCGATCGCTGAAATCGATGGGCTTGGCCTTGGTCATGCCGCCCATGAGGGTTTGCGCATGGCTCGTCGCGGCCAGCATCAAGAATACCGGCAGGATCAGGATTCCGAGCCGCCGGCCCGCCGGAAAGGGTGTTCGCGTGTGTGGGTTCATGATCCGTTTCTCCCGATTTCGATTGTTCGCCGATTCGCCCTGTTCTCAGTGATTATAGAATAAACTTGCTCAGATCCTCGTCCTTGACAATATCCGACAGCTTCCGTGTGACATATTCTCCATCGATTGTCCGAGCCGACTCGCTGATGTCCGGCGCCTCGAACGACAAGGATTCGACCACTTTCTCCATGATCGTTTGAAGGCGCCGTGCGCCGATGTTTTCCGTGGTCTTGTTGACCTGTGCCGACATCGTGGCGATGGCATCGACTGCGCCGTCGGTGAAGCTCAGCGTGATCCCCTCGGTGCCGATGAGGGCAATCTGTTGTTTGGTGATGGCATTTTTCGGTTCCTGGAGAATCCGAACGAAGTCGTCCTTCGTCAGATCGTCCAATTCGACGCGAATGGGCAGGCGCCCTTGAAGTTCGGGCATCAAATCGCTGGGCTTGGCGGCATGGAAGGCGCCGGCGGCGACGAACAAAATGTGATCCGTACGGACGATACCGTGCCGCGTATTGACGCTGGAGCCCTCGATCAGGGGGAGCAGGTCTCGCTGAACACCCTGCCGACTGACATCGGGCCCCTGGTGACTGGAGGCGATGCACAGCTTGTCCATCTCATCGATAAAGACGATGCCACCATTTTCCGCACGCCGGATCGCCATTTCGATCGTCTTGTCGCGATCGATCAGTTTTTCGCACTCCTCGTCAAATAGAATCTTCCGCGCCTCGCGAATCGTCACCTTTCGATCCTTCGGCTGGCTGGGCATGATTCGATCCATCAATTCCTGGATCTCCGGACCCATCTGATCGGGTCCGATCGTGGTGGCGAGCATGCCCATCGGCGCGACCTTCTTCTCGACGCGAAGCTCGATCAGGCGGTCTTCCAAGTCGCCGCTCAGGAGTTGGGAACGGAACTTCTCACGCGTTCGCTGGCGCCGTGACTCGATTTCCTCGGCATCGGGTTCCGAGTCGTCGGTTTCGGATGCACGCGGCAACAGCTCGTCGAGTATGCGATCCTGAGTCTGTTGCTCGGCCGCCTCTCGAACGACCTCCGTCTGTTCCTTCTCCACCATTGAAACAGACAGCTCGAGAAGATCCCGGATCATCGAGTCAACGTCGCGGCCCATATAGCCGACTTCGGTAAACTTCGTCGCCTCGACCTTCAGAAACGGGGCATTCACCAACGACGCCAACCGCCGTGCGATCTCCGTCTTGCCGACACCGGTTGGACCGATCATCAGGATATTCTTCGGGCCGATCTCCTCGCGCATCGCATCGGGTAACTGAAGACGTCGCCAACGATTGCGAATGGCGATGGCCACCGCGCGCTTGGCGTCCGCCTGACCGATGATGTACTTGTCGAGTTCCGCGACAATCTGTCGCGGGGTCAATTCCGTCATGGGGTTGAATCCTCACCGTCGCGTCTTGCTGCCGAGTTCGTATTGCGTGCCGAACGTCCGCTCTCCCTTCTTCGTGTTCAAAACCCGACATTGTAACGAGAAATGGGTGATTCTGGCCACCCGGATGGCGACCCAAATCTCAAAGGGGTCCATGGCTGAATCGACGGATTTCATGCCGGCTTCAGCCGGGCAGTTTTATTGTTTGCCACCGGCTTCAGCCGGTGGTGGGTGTGAAATTCAATTCCACTCAGCCGGCTTCAGCCGGGCTTTCATGACTCAATCACGGCGAACGAGGTTCCAACAAAGCACCGTTCACGGGGCTTCCCCGCTGAAAGCGGGCTTCAGGCCGGCCCCTTGGGGCCGATGAAACGCACCCCCACTCCATTCAGCCCGTTTCAACGGGCTTCCTGATAGGAGGTTACTGGTGACTGGAATTGCTCCGAACTACACACACACCGATTGTGTCATGGACCCGAAGACCAACCGACGGAAAACAGCCACCGACAGCCTATTCGAGAGAGAATACGGCGGTTATCTCAGCCTTGTACTCGATCGGTTTGAGCCCCTCGGAAACCAGTTCCAAGGGGGGTGTATACGCATCCTCTTCAAAGCTGGGCGTGTTCGTACCAAACATCATATCGAATGTAACTTGATTGTTTTGACGTTGGGTGAATATCTGATTCATGTTGACTTGCTCCGACAACCTGACGATCGAGCCCAGTTTTCCACCGGCGGCCCGGGCCAATCGCGAGGCACGCCGTTTCGCATCCTGGAATGCACGTTCGGCACTGGCGTCCGCTTCCGCCTCTTTCAAGTGTCGGATAAAGTAATACCTCGGCCCATCGGTAAAGCGAAGCTTGGCGGCGGGCGATTCCGCAGGGTCTTCCTCTTCCTCGATTGCCTCCTCCCTGCTCTCTCCCTCGGCATCGTCCTTCTTCGAGTCGTTGCCCGGGGAGGTGACATGGATCTCCTCCAACTGATCGCGGATCAAATCAAGCCGGCGATAATGCGCATCCAAAGAGTCGCCTGTCAGCTTCCACTCCAACGTGACGGTATACACCAGTCGGATCAGGTTCTCGTTTTCCTCGTCATCGTTCCCACCCTGCATCATGTTTTGAACGATGACCTGCATCGGTTTCGACTTGTCCTTGTCCTCGCGAAGCGCGTAACGAGGCCCGAATTGGTGGACAGGCCTGGGTTCTCCGAGCGCTTTCAATCGTTTTTCCAGCAGCGCCTGTCCGGCATCGAGCTTTCCCAATGCCGAGGCTGCGGTCATGCCATGCGAATAAACACGAAAACGCACACGCACGGTATCCGGCTCAAACATCTGGTGCGCGAACCCCCGAACGCTGATCACCGGTTTGTCCGCTCCTGCACAGACGGTCGCCCAGAAAAAAACAACGCAACAGGCCGATCCACGGCTTAATCGAAGCATGGGACGCACTCCATTGAATGGAAAAGCCAACACGTCGAAATCAATCCAATAAAACAACACGGGAAGGGATTCCCGCTGATGGAGGACCGAGAAAGGATTCTCGGTCCAGCACGCGTCCCACACCCGTGGTGGATCGTCAGCGCTCACACTGCTTGTTCTCGATGGCGATGATTTTGTTGATCCGTTGATCGTGTCGCCCCCCCTCGTACTCGGTTTTCAGCCAAACCTCCACGATTCGGCGCATGAGTGCATCGCCCACAAGATCGGCGGGGAGGCAGAGCACGTTGGCATTGTTGTGGCGGCGGGCCATCTCGGCGGTCAACTCGTCATGGCACAGCGCCGCGCGGATGCCGTGTAGCTTGTTCGCTGTGATAGACATCCCGATACCGGTCCCGCAGAACAGCACGCCGACTTCGCATTCGCCCTTCTGAACAGCGCCGGAAGCGGCGTAGGCCGGATCCGGATAGTCCATCGATTTCGATGAATCGGTCCCGAAATCCATGACCTCCTGACCCATTTCGGTCAGCAATTCCCGGATATGCGCCTTCGCTTCGTATCCTCGATGGTCGGCGCCCAATGCGATTTTCATACGGCTACCTCGTTAATTCTTGCTTCCAACGCCTTGTGAATCTGTTCTGCCACACGCTCGTATTCATCGAGCGATCCGCCGATGGGATCGGACACATCACCCTCCGAATCGAGCAATACGACTTTACCTCTATGCGTTGGAACAAGGGTGTGGATGGCATCGATGTGCTGCGTGGCCATGGCATAGATATGATCCGCCGAATGAATCAGTTCGACCGTCAGACCTTGTGAGGTGTGATCCGAAATATCCACGCCTCGCTTTTGACAGACTTCGACCGACTCCCTGGAGACAGGGGAGCCCGAATAGCCCAGCGAGCCGGCGGATTGCACCAGGATCCCCTTGTCGGGCAGCGCCTCCGGCACGCACCCAAGTTTCTCGGCCAGCATCTGTTTGAACTGACCCTCCGCGATCGGCGAACGACAGGTGTTGCCCGTACAGACAAAGAGGATGTTGAGCGTGGACAGGCGACGGATGGTGCGATCATCCCAGACACCGGCCCGAATGAGGCGATAACCGTCCCCGTTGCATGCGACGATGGTGGAGCTTTTTCGATAGCGCGTGGGACCGGCATCCAGAACGAAATCGACCCGATCACCCAGATCGTCCATGATACGATCCGCATCGACCGGTGCGGATCCGCCCGAGATGTTCGCACTGGTCGCCACGATCGGCACATGAGCCGCCTTCAGGAGCGATTCGGCGATGGGATGATCCGGAAACCTGAGGCCCACGGACTTCTCGGCGAAGATGGAGGCGGCACCGGGCTCGCTGAGCCGTTGATAGACCGGGACGGACGTGGGATCTTCCACGTTGAATATCAGAGTCAGGGGGCCGGGCCAGGCTTTGTCCATGAAACGCCGTCCCATGGGGCTGATATCAGGGACGTAGGCCTCGCAGTCGGACGCCCGAGCAAGATGGACGGTGAAGGGGCGCGTGGAATCCCCACTCTTGATGTCGCGGAGTCGCTGGATGCCGGTATCCACCGCCGCGCTGGCCGCCAGACCGTAGACAGTCTCGGTCGGGAACACGATGAGGGCCCCTTCCGACAGGGCCTTGGCGGCACGGGTGATTTCGGGCGAATCACGAGAATCGGGATTGAGTGAAATGTTTTCGGCAGCCATGAGGGGACTATCTCCGCAGTGATTATGAAACCCCACCCATAACGTGTCAAGCAAACCACGCTCGCAGTGGGGACTTGACGCCTGTGGGAAACAGGCAACGAATCGGTTATAGTGTGAATCGTTATGGAAACGATTTACCTGGACAACAACGCGTCTACGCGAATCGCCGAACCGGTCTTCGAGGCCATGGAGCCCTTCATCCGTGAGCACTACGGCAATCCATCCAGCATTCATCGCGCCGGTCAGGCCGCGCGTCATGCGGTGGAGATTGCGCGGGCGCAGGTCGCCGACCTGATCGGAGCGCGGCCTCGGGATGTCGTGTTCACAAGCGGTGGGACCGAGGCGGACAATCTGGCGATCCTGGGCACCCTGGCGGCCTATCCGAATAAACGCCACCTGGTGATCAGCGCCGTCGAACACGTGGCCGTCCACGCGCTGGCCGAGCGGCTCGCCCGAGAAAACCATCGCGTTTCATTCATCCCCGTCGATGCGCGGGGAACTCTCGATCTGGAAGCCTTCGAGGCGGCGATTGATGATGAGACGACGCTGGCCAGCGTGATGCTTGCTAATAATGAGACCGGCGTCATCTTTCCGATTCCCGAGATTGCCAGATTAACCGCATCTCGTGGAATTCCACTCCACGTCGATGCGGTCCAGGCCGCCGGGAAAATGGAGCTCGACATCCGCGCACTGGGAGCCGACCTGATCAGCCTGTCGGCGCATAAAATACACGGCCCCAAGGGTGTCGGAGCGCTGATCGTCGGTCGAGGTGCGCGCCTCCGAAACATCTTGTCCGGCGGCCACCAGGAGCGAGACCTTCGCCCCGGCACCCATAATGTGTTCGGGATCGTCGGATTCGGTGCCGCCGCCGAACTGGCCGGATCTGGCATCGAAGCATTTTCAACCCGTGTCGCTGATCAGCGGAATCGACTGGAACGAGGCATTCTCGATCGTGTGGACCGGGCCTCGATCATCGGCGATCGGGATCGGCGTCTGGCCAACACCACCTACATCGCCTTCGAAACCCTGGAAGCCGAGGCGATTCTCATCGCCCTCAGCGAGCGGGGCGTCTGCGCGTCGAGCGGTTCGGCCTGCGGCAGCGGATCGCTGGAGCCGTCGCACGTCCTGAAGGCAATGGGCCTAGACGAGCGCATCGCCCACGGCGCGGTTCGGTTCAGCCTCTCACGCGAGACGACCGACGCCGAGATCGATCTCGCCCTTGAAATCATCCCGGAAGTCGTGAACAAACTCGCTGGATTGTGCCCGGCAACAATGGGGACCGGGAACTAGTGCTCTGTCATTCTAAAATATGCGGGTTGGGGAGCATCGGCGTCTCGCCGGTGCGGCTTCAATAACACCACCATTCGCGCGGACCAGAACCCCGTGCTACCCGCAAATGAAAGCGTGAAAAAGCACTAGCGCATCAACCACACTTGAATATGTGCCCCCCCCTCGAAGGATCACATGCCTCGTTTGCCCCGAAGGGGCCGAAACAAATCAGCCCAGGGCAAAGCGTAGCGCCGCCCTGGGTCAGCGCAATCAAAAGTACTCAGCCCTGAAAGGGCGATACAACGAAGGCGCGGCAGGATGATTGTGAAGTGTCACTCGCCCTCGCAGGGTCACAGCTCGGTGGAAATCTTCATCCTCTATCGCAACTGCAGTCCGACCGAATCGGCCAGGCCGGTATAGCGCCTCGAACCGAGCCCCAATCGCGGTGCGCCCTCCGGCCAGATGCTGAGGTTGATGCCGATGTCGTCGAGGGTGCGGTCGATGTCGAGGGTGACGGCGGAATACCAGCGCTGCCACTTGCGGATGTAGATGACTTCGGTGGAAAAGTTGCGGCCTTCCTGGATGTCGTAGGTCTCCCGGAAGGCGACGGTGTGCTTCTGGTTGAGCTTGTAGTTGCTGCCGAATGTGACCAGGTTGCTGTCGGTGTCGTGGATGTACCGCCAGCCCGCAAAATAGGCCAGCCTCGGCTCACGCTCGACGGCGATCGAGACATTGCTGGTTCCCACGTTCCCTCGGTTGACGTCATACACCCCGTCATACACAAGTACGGTCGAATCGCTCAGGCGATATTGAAAGTTCGCGGCGAGAAAGCTCGACGAGATGCTGTCTTCCGGCCGGGCGAAGATGAAATCGCCGTGGGTGTCCTCGCCGTCCTGTGCGTCGTGGAAGAAGCCCGCCTCGACATCGAGCGTGATCCAATCGACCGTCCGCCACTGACCCGGCCCGCCACGGCGCGTCTGTAAGCGTTGGCGGATGCCGACGGTCGCGCCGCCGAAGTCGTCGATATCCTCGACGCCGGGATCAAATGGCGATACCTCGTCGGGCCGTACGGTGCTGTGCGCACCCCAACCCGTCGCGTCCAGCTTGATAACGTGTCGAAGGCGGTGAAGGTCGAACAAATCGGATTCGACATCGTCATAGACACGGCTTGCGATAAGATTGCCGTGAAGACCGTATCCGACCATGCCGCGCTGCTGCCCCCCGCGGCCAATACTGCCGGGAGAATCATCCCACGCCGTCCCGCGGGCCATGAGAAACGGCGTCAGCTTGACCGGGCCGAGATCGGGCAGGAGAAAGTGCACCTCCTGACGGGAATCACCGCGGACAACCCCCCCGGTCCGGCTGAAGTTGTCCCGCCCGTTGCTGTCGCTCTTGGAAAAACGCAACCGCTCGTCCGGTCGATAGCGAACGGCGCCTAGCCGGTTGTCGCTGTAAAACGTCACGTAATCGCCGAGGGGTTCGGCAATCAGGCTGAACCGGTTGTCCGGCAGGCGCTCCGTCTCGGTCTGGAATTCGTTGATTCGCCAATTGGCCGTGAGCGAATACTGCCAGTTGTCCTGGCGCTTGAGCAGGCGTAAAAGCGTTTCCTGAGCCTTGGCATTCTCGAACTCGTTTCGCTCGTAGGACTCCAGGTACTGGTCGTCGCTGATGTAGGCGGTCTCCAGCGAGAGTTCCCATCCCTTGGGCAGAAACTGTCGATGGCGCCACAGGATCCGACCGCGATCCTCGTGATCGGGCTTCCCCCCTCGCTCGGGTCCGAGATCGTCCTCATCGTTATCGCGAATGTAATAGGATCGAAGCAGACCGTAGTAGTCGTCGCGCTGATAGTCCATGTCAATGCCGATGGCGGGTCCGCGCTTCGTGTAGCCGTCGAGCCGCAACGTCGCGTCGAAGCCCTCCGGCGCCTCCATGCCCAGCAAGTTGAACAGATACCACTCGGTTTCCAATGTGCCACCGAACTCGCCGCTGTAGCCGATCTTGGCCCGGCGAAAGGCCTGACGATCCTCGGAAAACGTTCCGGCGGAATAGGGCCAATAGGCCAAAGGCAGGCCATCAAGATTGAGCGTGGTGTGTTTGGCTGTGTAGGAGCCCGCCTGTACGCCGATGATTTCGCCTCGTTCGTCGCGCGGTGTGATGTCCTCAAACGTCATCTCGGCCGCGCCGATGGCGACATGCGGCGTGTGAAACTCGCTTGTGGTGATCTGGGCATTCGATGAGGAATAGGTTCGCGCATCGAGCTGCCGCACCTGATCCGCGCGAATATAAATCGGCAGCCCGCGCTTCGGCTCGAGCGCGCGGGTCACGACGTCGAGAATCAAGGCGCGATCGTTGTCGAAATCGTAATACAGCCTCGATGCGCGAATCATCCGCTGACCCCGGGTCAGCATCACGTCGCCCTCAAGATACACGGCCGAGACCCACTGCTCCACGGCCGGTCGGGTGGAAGTTCCATCAGTCAGTTTCGGCTCGTCACGCGGCGAAACCTCGGCCGCGGCATGATCGAGTTTCGTCTTCACTCCGGATGGTTCAGCCGCCGGGCGCTGCTTGCTCCCGATGAGACCGGGGACAACGTCGCTGAGTTCATCGGCCTTCAGATAAAGCACGGCGGCATCGGCACGAAGCTCGACATACTCGCCGCTTTTTGCGGATGATCCCTGCGAAACGAAGACGTTCTCGATCGCGACGACGATGGCCTGATCGCCATGGCGCTGATAACTTGTCTGCTCGGCGCTGTAGGTCACTTTGCTCGGAGGCTTCGGTCGGGACAGGCGCAGCTCCTCGAAGGTCGGCGCGCGGTGGACCGGCGTGTCAGAAGAGGCCACCTCTTCGGCAGGCGCCACGTCGAGCAGGCGCCGGGCCTTGAGACCCTCCTGAAATAGATCGCCGTCGGTATTGTCCCCCTCGGCTCGGTTGTCGGTGTTGAGCACGAGCTTGCCAAACGATCGAAGCGTGACCAGCAGGGCCGGGCCGGTCTCGATCGTGCCGCCGGGTTGAAGAATCTCGGCGTCTTCCCAGAGAAAAATCTCCGCGTCGAGATAGCGGCGATCCTGCCAGGTGGGGTTCCGAAACCAGACGACGGCGTCCCGGCTGCTCAGCTTGTGGTGGCCCATGCGCGTGGAAAAATCGCCGTGAATCTCGACAACCCGCGTCTCATCTTCCATCACCCAAGTGTAGGCGAGCTTGCCAAAGAGTTCGAGGTTGTAATCGCTGATGCCCGGCGGGAGGAGGGGGGCGACCTCGACGAGATCGGAGTCGGTCTCCGCAGGATCGGTCTGGGCATGGAGGGCCATTCGCCCCATGCCCACCAGAAGGGCTGCCCCGAACACGATCCGCACAATCCTTTGTGAGCGCCTCATGTGATCCTTCATCATATCGCGTGACGGAAGCCGAAGCCGCCATACGCGCATCTTGCTTCCCGCTCCGTGAGGGCGGATTATAGGACGCCCTTGGGGTGTGTCAAACATGCAGGGATGGCAATCCAGCTCTTTTTTCGTTGGAATCCACAGGGAGGGGACTCCGATAGACTTGTTATTCGATACGCGACCTTCCCCCGGATGATGAAAACACCCTCGGCCGGGCTCGATTTCGTTCACGCCGGCCGATCCTGATGCGAACCCTGGAGCGGATGCCATGAGAAGGATGTCAATAGACGAGCGTAGGAAGTCAGGCTGGATCGCGCTGTGCGTTGCAGCGGCCCTGTTCCCCTTGTCGGGCTGCGCCGCGTATCCCGACTCGGCCTGGGAACAACTGAAAACGGCAAAAAGTGACTACCAGAATCACTACTACGGTGCGGCCGCGCGAAAGCTCGACGAGATCGTGGACCACTATCCGAATCATCCCGATTCGGCCGAGGCCTATTACGTGAGGGCGTTGTGCTACGCCCGTCTTTCACAGAAAGTGTATGCCGAGGCCGATGCTCGGCAATGCATCAAGCT
>JBHHUV010000059.1:0-10732 GCA_046754005.1 Phycisphaerae bacterium
CCTGGAGTGGCTGGGAAGTAACACCACCCTTGAGGTAGGGATTGGCGTCGGCCATGAACGGGAAGGTCGGCTCCGAGGACGTTCCGATGATCCGGCGATTCGGATCGTGCTGGTACTGGTAGGCGTAGCTCAGGTGGTTCGAGCCCACGAAGTCAAAATAGGCGGTCGTGTCGGTCGCCGGATCCTGCGTGTCGGTCGTGCTCGGGCAGATGAACTGCTTGGGCGTTGTGTTGTTCGCCCGAACGACCATCCACATGTCAACGGTCGGCGAAGGGGCGCCGGTCGTGGACGGCTCGGCGATGCGGTCCTGATGCATCGGATTGTCCGTTCCGATCGGTGTTCCGCCGAAGATGCGCATCAGGCCGTCGTTCTGCTGGCGAACCTGGGCAACGCTGGGGAAAACCTGGGGATCGTCCTGGGCGTAGATGTACATCGCCTGGCCGATGCCCCGAAGGTTGGCCGAGCAGACCGTCCGCTTGGACAGCTCTCGGGCCCGGGAAAGACTGGGCAGCAGAATTGAGATCAACAACGCGATGATCGCAATCACTACCAACAACTCGATCAATGTAAATGCCTTGGATCTTTTCACGGTTAATACCTCCTTTGGAAAAAACCGATGATCCCGGTCGAAGAATCCTGGGTTGCCAGGCACAGTGGAAAACTTAAATGGATAAAAGCTTCCGTCTGGTCACGGAACGCAGGCCCCCCCAAACCACTCTGGGAATAAAACCTGGCTCGAAACCCATCCTTCAACCTGATGCGCGATCATCTCCCACGAGGAAATAAACACACATCCGACACCCTGAGAAATCCTCGACAACCTAGCCGAGGGCCCGGGTGAAAAACTCTATTTGGCGGCTCGTACTCAATCGAACCAACTGGCGGGCCAAGGCGTACCCAAGGGTGCGCTCGTGGCGGTGTCGCGCGCTGTCGGAGCCGATGGTCCGGCTCGGATCACGCGGAATGCTGGGGTAGGCGACTCACATCAACGGTGGGAGTTTGCTGTAGTGCGGAAGGCTCTGGCGGCGGTCACGCCGGACCGCGCGAGATAATCTTAAACAGACAATAACAGAATAAGTATATACGCCTGGAGCCTCTCACAGCACTGGGCAATCTTCCTCCTGTTGACCAATCAACCCATACCAGCATTTCATTCTAGCACAAATCGGACGTTCGGGTCAACCAATTTTCCAGCCGCCGGCCAGGAAAGGTCCAAGACCGAATCTGCAAGTTCTCTTGCCGGCTTCAGCCGGCAGTTTTTTTGTTTGCCACCGACTTCAGTCGGTGGTGGACGCCATTCACAACCCCCCTCAGCCGGCTTCAGTCGGGCTTTGACTCTGCAAACCCCGACACGATGGGATATCCGGACTCACCAGACCGGCCAGGGACCCAGCCAGGAAATAATCCCCGGTTCGAACCCGGGACTACGGAAACCGACCCCCCTCCTACATCGGTTCAGGCACCCAACCGCTGGACCTCGATCGCCTCTTCGTCGAACTGCCCCAGACCCAGATCGGAAGCCGTCACGAGTTGCCTGGGCACCCGGGAACCGGGGAGCAAAGGCCCCAATTCACGTAACGATCTGATTTTATTGAGGATACCGAATCCGGTGGCGTCGCAGGCCACAGGATCTTGACCGATTAGAAGAACCCCGGCGGCTGCCATGTCCCGCTCTGCCGCCTCGGGTCCACGGTTGAACACAACGCGTAACCCATTAACAATATTGAGCTTAAGTTTATCTCGAATCGGAGACGACGCCGAGATTTCCCCGATCGCCGGGTCACAACCGTTCGCGTGGAAGCGAGCCGGATGGCGGATGAGCCCGTGTGAGAGGTTCTTCAGACAGCAGGTCATCGTCGCCAGATGGTGCGTCTTCAGGAAAGGAACATTGATGATCGCCGTCGCCTGGTCCAACGCAGCCATGAACGAATCCTTACCTGACCGGCCGAAGACGACCTCCTCACCCTGCCATCGATAATCGGGTGCCAGCGTTTTATGAGGCCTGGTACTCCCCAGTCCCGATTCAAGCAGCATAAGCCGCTCAGAATTCCACCCGACCGCAACGAGCGAATCAACCAGCGTATGGGCGACGGCGGCCGTCGTTCCGATCGCCCGGGCCGCCGAGCGGTTAAACTTGATGAGCACCACGTCGTCAGGTTTGAGGATGTCATGCCAGGCATCGGCCGTGGATCGGGCACCGGTCAAGACCCGCAATCCCTCTTCGAGATAGTCCCTCAACAGGGCCCGCTGAACGACCCGCACAGGAAGAATCCGCGGATCCTCGATCAATGTCACACGCGATTGTGAAATGGGCCACGATCCCAATCGCCGAGAACCGCCGTCAGATGCCGAACCAACCGGCTGACGGATCGCCTGTGCAAGCGCCTGCGCCGGCCGCGCCAACGCGGTTGTGGCGGCAACAGCGGCAATCCGTTTCATGAATGCACGGCGTGAGTCAGTTATGGATGTTTCCGGTTGGGTTTTATCGTGGATGGAATCGAACACGTTGCACGGACCTCGACGCCCTGCTATATCTCGCTCTACGTATCCAGCCTTGGAAGGGTGGCATGGTCAAGCGTGAATCGCTGGCTCAAGCGAGCCAGCGATTCACGCTTGGCCCTGCGTTTCCACTCCCAATAGGTTGAAACTTCGAATCACCGCTGCCAAGGCTCGATACTCCAGGAATCTTGCCTTGACAGTGCCACCCTATTCCAGAGACGGTACATTACTTTATCGACCGAGCCAGACACCGGCTGAACTCTCGCGAAAGGCGGCGGATGAAGCAATCCATCGAATCACGATACGAGGCCGCGAAACGAGCCTTCGAACAGATCGGGCAGGCCCATGTCTTCACATTCTGGGATGAGTTGGACCCCATCCATCGCGAGCGACTTCTGGACGATCTGGAGACGATCTCCGTCCGGCAACTGCCCGGTCTCTCCAAACGGGTCACTTCGTCCGCCGCCGCGCCGAGCGATTCACGCGATCTCACCCCGGCCGAAGTCATCCCGTGTGAGACCGTAACGCCGGACGTGATCGAGCAAGGCCGATCCCTGCTCACCGATGGCAAAGTCGCCGCCCTGACCGTCGCCGGCGGACAGGGCACCCGACTGGGTTTCAACGGTCCCAAGGGGGCATTCAAAATCTCGCCGGTTCGCAACAAGCCGCTCTTCCAACTCTTCGCCGAGGCCATCCTGGCAACCGAAAGACGATATGGATCGCGGATCCCCTGGTACGTCATGACCAGCCCCGCAAACGACAAGGAGACGCGCAACTTTTTCAAGCAACGGGACTATTTCGGCCTCGACTCGTCGCGTATCACTTTTTTTCGACAGGGTGTTATGCCCGCGTTCGATCGCGCCGGCCGCGTTCTCCTGGAAGACAAGCACCGCATCACCCTGGCGCCCGACGGTCACGGCGGAACGCTGCTGGCCCTGGCGACTTCGGGCGCACTGGCCAAGATGGCCGATCGCGGCATCGAGCAGATCAGCTATTTCCAAGTAGACAATCCGCTCGTTACCTGCCTCGATCCGGCCTTCATCGGCCTGCACGCGCGGCGAGGTTCTGAGATGTCCAGCAAGACCTCGCCCAAGGCCGACGACCTCGAGCGGGTCGGCAACTTCGTCATGGCCGACGGCCGGCTGAATGTCATCGAGTATTCCGATCTGCCCGAATCGCTGGCCCGCCAGCGCAATCCCGACGGCACCCGTCGGTTCAACGCCGCCAACCTGGCGATCCACATCCTTTCGCGATCCTTCGTCCAGCGGCTGACGTCGGATCGCGCCGCCTTCGCCCTGCCCTGGCACGTTGCCCACAAAAAGGCCACCCATGTCGAACTCAATTCCGGCCGGCGCGTCGAGCCGAAAGAGCCCAACGCGATCAAGCTCGAATCCTTCATCTTCGACGCACTGCCCCTGGCCGAGAACCCGATCCTGATGGGCGTCGCCCGCTCGGAGGAATTCAGCCCGGTCAAAAATGCCACGGGCGTCGATTCCGTGGAGACCGCCCGCCGCGACATGAGCCGCCACGCCGCGAACTGGCTGGAGGCCACCGGTCAGCGCATCCCGCGCGACGCGACGGGTAATCCACTGGGCCAATACGAAATCAGCCCGCTGGCGGCACTGGATGTGGAGGAACTCAAGCAGCGATTGGCAAAGGGCGACCTATCGCCGGAACCGACCCCCGCGACCAGTGGAGATTGGTATCTGGGAGATTGATCGCCGGCTCGATAGGTTGGGTGGCATGGTCAAGGCACGATCCCCAAGGATCGTGCCTTGGCAGTGGCAAGCCAACTTATGGCTAATACATTAACAAACAGCATCGACCGGTCTTGTCCAGGACGCATATATTTAATTCAATCGCACCGGTTCGACAATCAGCTCGGAAGACCCTTGGATTCAAACAATCCCGACATCCCGTCCCTCCCCTTCGCCGGTCTCCGTTGCCCGCACTGCGACTACGACCTGACCGGTCTCCCACAAGCCCGTTGCCCTGAGTGCGGCAACGAATTCGACCCCATCCTGCTCGAACAGATTCGCGATGACGTCGAACGACCGGCGACACCGTGGGATACGCATCGAAATATCCGAGGCTTCGTGCATACGTGGACGATGGCGATGAGAATTCCGCGACGTCTGGCGCGGGATTTTCCATCGCGATATTCCGTGCTTCATGCGTGGGCCTACAGTGGTCTCTGCTATGGAATTGCGGCCTTACTGTTGTTAGCTTGTAGTCTTGTTGGAGGCTTTCGATCGATCGCTTTCGTGTCGGCAATCGGGCTGGGTAGTGTGATTGCCTGCATCCTCGCCGAGATTTTGATCGCGTCCTGGCTTGCGTTGTTGTTGGAGCCGACGTTTGCTCGGAAGAACTACCGATTCTGGCGCGGCCTGACACATTATACCAGCGGATTCACGGTAACATCGGCTATCGCCGGTTGTGTTCCAACGATCGGTCTGTCCCTGGAACTGATGAACGGTTCCCAGGGAGACTTCTTCGTTGCCACCTTCTGGAGCCTGGCCACGGTCTCATTCTTCTGGTGGATCACAAGTTTGGGTACAATGATCGCCGAACGCAGCCGACGGGGTTTTCGATTGACGAGTGCGTACGTAGGTATAACCGTCATCGGTCTCATCGGAATCGTCATCGGATTCCTGACAACCGCGCTCGCAGTGGCTGTATTAGGGGCCTTGTTCCCGATTCTATAAAGTCATTCATCTGTTTCAACTACACCGCGTCCACGGCGGTCTCACCCTCGCCCGGCGCGGCCCGTACCTGCGCCTGGTGATGCCGCCGGTCGAACCAGAAGTTGATCAACAGAATCCCGACGCCGAAGACCAGCAGGGCGTCGGCGATGTTGAAAACCCACGGCCAGAGGTGATAGCCGTTGATCTTCGCCTCGATGCGGATGAAGTCGCGAACAACCGGCTGCACACCCGACGCGTCCGAGTCCAGCCGCCCGTTGAAGAATCGCGGGTTTTGACCATCGGGGAAATCCCCGAGCATCACCCCCGACTCCGACGGTTCGCCGTGAAGGGTACCGACGACGCGGCGACCGTCGGCAAACCGGGCGACGTAGGCCTCCTGCGTCGTCCGGTCCCACAGGTTTCCCAACGCCCCCCCCAGCACCAGGCCGAGTGCGATGTGCATCGACCAGCGCCTCGAGCCCGAATTGGCAAACAGGTAGAGGACGAATAACAGGGCGAGAACCGAAGCCCCGACGAAGATCGGAGCCATCCCCGCGCCGATGCCAAACAGGGCGCCGGGATTGAGCGACAATTGGAGGTTGCACAGGTTCTTGATGACGACGCGGGATTCACTGCTGGTCAGCGAGCCGAAGGCCCAGTTTTTGGTCCAGAGATCGGCGGCAAGCCCCAGCGCCGTCACGAACCAGAGGCGCAGATGGCTCGACATGTGCCCCATCGCCATTCGATCGAGATGGGGAATCGGCGTCGTGTGGCCTACGGGAATGGATGGGGCGGAATCAGGCTCAGACATGAACATCCGGTGTTCGTCACCGCCCTGCGCGCCATTTCAGGGGGGCAAGGGCGGTGCTGGGGTTCGTAATTTAGATTTTTCGCCGCTTGGAATGCTCCTGGGCGCGTTTGTACTCGATGCAATACTGGGCCCAGGGCTTGGCACGAAGCCGCGCCTTGGAAATGGGCTTATGCGTCTTGAGGCAGATGCCGTAGGTGCTGTCGGCGATACGCCTCAGGGCTGCGTCGATCTCCTTGAGGGTCTCACGCTCGGACTCGATCAAACCAATGGCGAATTCCTGCTCGTAGTTGTCTGTTCCAATATCGGCCATATGGATGGGCATCATGGAGAGATCACCGGCGGCTGCGGAACGGTTTTTCCCCAGGGCCTCGCTTTCCAGGCTATCAACATCGCCGAGAATCTGGCTGCGTTTCTCCAGCAGCCGCCCTTTGAAGGCCTCCAGCTCAGCCGGAGTCAATTGTGTCTTGGGAAGCGGGCCTGAAAGCGAGGATGGGCCGAAACCGTTGTTGCCGGTTCCCGCCGTATCGGACCCGGCCGAGGCGAGCCGTCGATTCAATTTCCGTGCCGACGCCTTGAGCTTGATGATCCGGCTGCGGTTGGCCGTAGCCGATTGTTCGGATTTTTTAGTATCCTTGCGCTTCGCCAACGAAATACCTCTCCTGCAATGAGATCTCTCATCACCGCGTTTCTGTGCGAAAAAAATTACCCGGCCTGCGAAGAAAACGCGGCACCCCTGCATGGCACGTTTATCATTGTGCCAAGACACGCTAGTATAGAGGCGGTCATGACACGGTGTCAAGCAAGCCCGCCACCCTCAATAAGAAGGCGGCCTGCCTGCTCTTTACCGGATGCGTGCACACGACGCTGATCGTCTCGTCTGTCCGCACCGCAACTGCGCCGCCGGTGTGTCCCGCGCGCGCACCGAAACATGGAACAGAAATCCAGATACCATTTGTTTGAACTTGAAATCATTCGACGCGATAGCAGAACAGCGGCCCGGCTCGGGCGATTCGCCACCCCGCACGGTGATATAAATACTCCCGTATTTATGCCGATCGGAACCCGCGCATCCGTCAAGGGACTCACCCCCACCCAGCTCGCCGACGCCGGCACCGCTGTCCTGCTCGCCAACACCTACCATCTCAACCTGAGGCCCGGCGCCGAGACCATCGCCGAACTCGGCGGTCTCCACCGCTTCATGGCGTGGGACAAACCCATCCTCACCGACAGCGGTGGTTTTCAGATCTTCAGCCTCGCCACACTCAACCACGTCGACGACGCCGGCGTCTCCTTCCGATCGCACATCGACGGCGCACCCGTCCGGTTGGACCCGGCTTCCGCGATCCGGATCCAGGAACACCTCGGCGCCGACATCATCATGGCCTTCGATCAGTGCCCCGCACTGCCCGCCGACCCGTCGGAATTGAAGACGGCAGTAGATCGTACCGTCCGATGGGCACGGCAGTGCAAACAGGCCCAATCGCGAAAAGACCAGGCCCTCTTCGGCATCCTCCAGGGTGGTCTCGACCTCGACCTCCGCCAACGCTGCCTCGACGAACTCGTCGAGATCGATTTCCCAGGCTATGCACTCGGCGGTCTCTCCGTCGGCGAGGGGCCCGACCCGATGTACGACTTTCTCCGAAGTTTCGCCCACCGCCTCCCCGAAGAGCGCCCCCGCTACCTGATGGGCGTCGGCCGACCGCTCGATATCATCCGCGCCGTCGCCGCCGGAGTGGATATGTTCGACTGCGTCCTGCCGACCCGGAACGGTCGCAACTCGTTCGCCTTCATCGACGACGGATTCATCCGCCTCCGCAACGCGAAGTATCGGCTAGACGAGCGCCCCCTCGACGCAGCCTGCGGCTGCCATTGTTGCAAACACTTCTCACGAGCCTATTTACGACACCTGTTCCTGGCCGGTGAGATGCTCGGGCCGATACTGGTCTCGCTCCACAACATCGCGTACTATCACCGATGGATGGAGCAAATCTCCGACGCGATCGCCTCCGACACCCTGGATCGACTGCTGAGGGAATGTGAACGCCGGATGGCTGTTCAAACTGAAAACCAAGAGGAATCCTGATGATCGATAGCGTGACCTGTCTGGCCCAGACATCCACAACACAATCAACGCAGCCCCCGCCCGGACAAACATCTCAACCCCCACCCGGTCTGTCCAGCATGCTGCCCATGTTTCTCATCATGGGGCTGATCTTCTACTTTCTCCTGATCCGTCCACAGAGCCGGGAGAAGAAAAAACGCGCCCAGATGATCGACGCATTGAAGAAGAATGACCGAGTCCTCACCATCGGTGGCATCGTCGGCACCATCACCGCCGTCCGCGACGACGAGATCACGCTGAAGGTCGACGAATCCAGCAATACCAAGATCACCTTCAGCCGCGCGTCGATTCAGCGGGTGATGGGCAACAACGGAGGAAATCCCCCAAGCGGAGCCAAGTAGGAAACTTTTTCAATAGGTCTGTGGCACCGGTTTCCAACCGGTGCAAGGGTGCCCTATCCGTTCTGGATGTGGGGAGCATCGGCGTCCCGCCGGTCGTTTTTTCTTTGAGGCGGGTGCCCCATCCTTTCTCAAATGAAAGGGGGGGGAATAACCATTTCGACATTCGTGATTCAAAAAATACCCCACCCTTTGCTTCGCAAAGGATGGGGCACCCATCCAAACATTTCGCTATTCGACATTCGCTATTCCCCCCGCTCCCCGTTCTCGAGATGATGGTTGATGGCAGCGCGAATCGTGGGGGCCTTGATCCCCATCTCGCCAAGGGCGGCATGGGCGACGCTGCCCTCCGCGCGAGCCAACGCGATCAACAGATGTTCGGCGCAAACGGACCGGCTCTCCAACTGACGGGCCTCCTCGATCGCCGTCTTCATGACATCGCGAAAGTGCGGCGTACCCGGCAATCTCCCGAAGACCCATGTCTCTTCCAGGCTGGCGCGGACATACTTGTCCACGACCGATCGAGCCTTGGCGAAATCGATGCCGTGTTTACGCAAAATGGCCGACCCCGCACCCGTGCCCTCCTTGAGAATGGCCAGCAGGAGATGCTCGGTTCCGACATAATCCCGGTCATAGTCGCGGGCAATCTGCTGCGCAAGCTTGATGATCCGGTCCATCCTCGGTGTAAGTGATTCGTGCATGGATCCTCGTATAGCACAGGTGCCCCATCCGTTCATATAGAAAGGATGGGGAATGAGATTCGGTAGGACAGGTCATCAGACCCAGCCGGGCTTCCACACAGTTCAACCCCCAACCCAATGCCGCCTCTGTTTTTTTTCTTTTTTACTTTTTGACGTTTTGACGTTTCGACGTTTCGACGTTTCGACACCAACTTCCGGGGAATCATCCGGTCATCCGCGTGGTCGTCTGCTCCTCGCCCCGATCGCCTTCCGTATCGATTCCCCGCTTCAAATAGTTATACCCAAGGCTCATGATCGCCACAAGCACGGTAAAGGCCAGCGTGATGCGAATAATCTTCAATCGATTGGCGACTTCGCGGTCCCGCCATTCGGCCAGGCGTTGGTCAATCTCGTTCAGCTTGCCGTCGATGCGTTGCTCGATCTCGTCGAGTTTGACCTTGACATAGTCGTCTGCCGCGCCGCGCAGCCGGCTGGCGATTCCGCCGACGACGCCGTGGTTCTCGATCTCTTTCTGGAGCGATATTTTCTGCCCATTCTCTTCCTCGTTCGACTCCTCGGGAAGGAATTGATACGCTCCATCTCCCTCCTTGTCCGGCCCATCGATCATCTTCGACAGCCAGGCGCCGACGAGCGTACGCCGCTTGCGATGCCAGCGCTTCCAGAATCCGTCCGCCGAACGCAGCTTGCCGATGAGGTCTTCCGCGCCCTCGGTGTCGCCGGTATCGATGTCCCGCAACAACGCCAGCGTCTCCAGCCCCCGGCGAGAGAGGCTGTCGTAGTTCGTCTTCCGAATATGGGCGATCTCCCGGGCAAGTTCCTCCTTGCTCGCATCCTGACGGACCGGACGCCGAGACCACTTGATCACGTCCAGGAGGGCCTCGCGGTCAAGCCGCGCCAACAAGTCGCGCCGATCTCGCACCTGAGCGGCCAGTTGATCGGACGGAAGCGAGTCATCCAGCTCTAACCCCAGGGCCCGGCCATAGCGAAGCAGTTCGTCGTGGGGAAGGTTCGCGATGGATGAGGCGCGATCCGGCTGTGATGAGTGCGATGTGCTCATGATGATCGGTGAGCCCGGCGGAGGTCGAATTCGCAGGCCCTGCGCCCCTCTGGAATCCATCTCATAGGTTTATCATCCATCACTTCACCCCCCCATGCAACCGCATCGGTTTCCAATCAGAGTCGCTCACAAGCGCCGGGATCAGCCAGAAGATATATTTCTGGGCGCTAGCTCCACTGTGGGTCGGCTTCAGCCGACCGGCGTTTGCCACCGACTTCAGTCGGTGGTTTGCACCACGCGTAATCCTATCAGCCGGCTTCAGCCGGGCTTTCCGTGACTCAAACCCGGCTGATCGTGTCGGGGTGAGCTTTGAACCTCCGACGTTGTGTTGGTGATCAATACTGACCGGCTGAAAGCCAGTACGAATCCCCACCGATAGTATCATGGACACATCCCCGCTGGGTCCATGACACATCAGGCGGTGGACCGACAGCCGTCCCGGCATCCGGAGCACGACCATTCCGCTCCGGAGCACGACCATTCCGCTCCGGAGCACGACCATTCCGCTCCGAAGGAGCGC
>JBHHUV010000060.1:0-10672 GCA_046754005.1 Phycisphaerae bacterium
TCGTCAGGGGAAACACGAACGAAATGGTGGTTCTGTCAGCACTCGGATCATGTGCGAATCTTACAATCACCTGCGGTTCATATTTTCCAGGGCGGCAACTGCACGTGAACTCGAACATCTCAAAGCCATGTGCGCGATGGAAAAGATCCCCTTCAACATCCCAGATTTCCCCCGTCTCAAACTTCGCGGGGTCTCCGCCGGTACTCTCGTTGACGACCAGTATCTGAAGAATCTCCTCTCCGAGGAAAGCAATGTGGAACTCCTCTCCGCTGCGATCAACGAAGGGTGGCGTCACTACGTTGTCGTCGAAGGCAGAGTCGTTGACGGCGACTCGTCCGGCGAAGCGCGGTTCGGACGGCATGCCGCCGAGGCGGGCCACGTTGCCGAGGTATCGATGTTCGGGCTTTCTAAGTTCACCACCGGTGTTCTCGTCGGCATCCATGTCGAACTCGATATAGCCGTAGATGGGATTTCCACCATAGAGGAATGGATCATAAACGGGGAGCTTGTTCGCGAAGGCGAGCGGACCCGGCGGATTGATGAGCCCATCGAGAACGACGTCGAACCGCATGTATCCACCATTGGTATCCCAACTACCGGTGTAGCGATCCAGTGAGGGATTGTCGGGCTGGAAGGCACCGATTCGCATTTCGATGATGTCGGGAAGGCGCTGGGTGAGGGGGTCGATTTGCCCATCAGCGTCGAGATCGGTTCGAAGAATGAGGGCGTCGCCGAGCGGGTCGGGAAGGACGAGGGGCTGTGCGTCGGCGCGGAGGGGATGCGCGGCAAGGGCGACCAGTGCGCCCAGCACGATACATCCCGTTGTCGTCCCCCATTTCATCCCGTCTTCTCCGCACTCTTGGTGAGTCGATAACGCAGCGCTTCGCGCGTGATTCCGAGAATCCGCGCGGCGCGGCTGAGGTTTTGACCGGTGTGCTCGTAGGCAGCGAGCAGAATCGATTGTTCGATCTCGTCGAGCTTGGGCTCACCCGTCTCGAAGTCGATTAGAATCGTGCGACCACTGGAAATATCGATTCGCATATCGCTGCCACCCGCGTCTCCGGTGATCGGCAGGTCACAATCGTCGATGACATCTCCATCCACCTGGAGAATGCAGCTTTCCAGCAGGTGGCTCAGTTCGCGAATGTTGCCATGCCAATTATGTTTTCTCAGAACTTTCATCGCGGTGTCGCTCAACCGCTTGGGATTCATTCCGAATCGGTGGCAGTGTTGGGTCAGAAAGTGCATGGCCAGAATGGGTATGTCCTCGGCTCGTTCACGGAGAGGTGGCAAATGAATCTCGATGACACGAAGCCGGTGGTAGAGGTCTCGACGGAAATCGCCCCCCTCGACAGCGGCTGCCAAATCGCAATTGGTCGCAGCGATGATGTGTACGTTGACGGAGCGGGTTTCGGTGGCGCCGACGGGGCGGATTTCTCTGTGTTCAATGGCGTGCAAGAGCTTGGCCTGCATCTCGGCATCGAGATGGCCGATTTCATCGAGGAAGATGGTCCCGCCTTCGGCGACGGCGAAAAGGCCTCGCTTGGATTGTGAGGCGCTGGTAAAGGCGCCCTTCACGTGGCCGAAGAGTTCGGATTCGAAAAGAGTCGCGGGGATTGCGGTACAGTTGACCTGGATAAACGGCTTCTTGCTCCGCGGACCGTGGTAGTGAATGGCCCGAGCGGCGAGATCCTTGCCGGTTCCCGTCTCGCCGGTAATGAGAACGGTGGGAGGCTCGGGAAGGCCGAGCACATCGGTTTTCGTAAGACGTCGAACGGTTTCTTTGAAATTACGAACCGGTTCGGTGTCGCCGATGATTCGATCGAGACCGCTGCATTCCTCCTCCTGGTCACGAAGATAGGAGAGGTTGTCGCTGATCTGCTGTTGATCCACGGCTCGATCGACAACAAGCTGAAGCTCATCCAGGTCGACAGGCTTGGTGAGGTATTCAGAAGCACCGGCCTTCATGGCATCGACGGCGATGCGTTCATTGCCGTGTGCGGTCACAACGATCACGTTTGTTGATGGAGATTCGGCCTTGAGCTTCGGAAGAATCTGGATCCCGTCTCCATCGGGAAGCCTGATATCCAGGACGATGACATCCGGGGAGAAATCCGAGTTGATCGAGAGGGCATCTTTGCAGGTGTGACTCACTTTGACGTCGTGATCGTGAGCGCGGAGTTTCTCCTGAAGGTTTTTGGCGAGAACGCGCTCGTCTTCGACTATCAATACACGCGACATAATAATTCAATCCCTGAAACGAATGCCATCCACTCGGCGGATCTGTTTGAACACTTGAGAACGAGGCGCCGTCTTATGCATGGCGGGTTCCCGTCCAATCCTGGGTTTTTCCATTTCGCCCGCTTTTCGCAATCGGAAACGTCACTTCAAAACGGGCGCCGCCCTTATCCGGAGACGTGAGGACGACGTCACCACCGTGAAGCCGGGCGATCCGCTTGACGGTGGCGAGTCCGATGCCGGTTCCCTCGGGTCTCGTGGTGAAGAACAGGTCGAAAATACGGTCTCGAACGGCATTGGGGATACCGGGCCCTCGGTCTGCGACTACAAGCACGGCATTCCCCGCGTCGCGATGCAACTCGAGGTGGACCGTGTCACCCTTGTGGGAGTGATCCATGGCATTGGAGAGCAACTCGATGATGATCTGTTCCAATTGCCGGCGATCCCCGTGGATGGTGATCGGCTTCGCGTCTATGACCTGTTCGATATGGAGTCCCATCCGATCGAGCTCCGGCCGAAGTTCTCTCACGGCCATCTGTACGATGCTGTTGAGTTCGACCAGCTCGAAGGCCTCGGCGTTGGTTCGAGCCATGCTCAGAAGACCGGTTACGCGATCGCCGAGACGCTCGCCCTCGTGCATGATATCGCGAAGCCGTTGTTGAGAATCATCGTCGGTCCGCCCGAGTTCGAGCGTGAGCTGGGCGGAGCTTCGAATGGCGGCGAGCGGATTGCGAATGCCGTGGGCAACGCTGGAACAGAGTTCGCCGATGGCGGCGAGCCGTTCGCGGCGTTCTTCCTTGGCACGTTGGCGCTCCTGAACCAGGGCTCGTTCGGCCTGTTGGAGTTTGCGACCGAATGCAAGAACGCCTACGAGTATGAGAATGACCGCCGCGATGAAATATCGCTCGTAGTCAAGGCGCCTCCGGAGATCCTTTTGATAGGTGTCGAGGAGATGGTTTCGAGCATGGGCATTGCGAGCAAAGAGAAGGCCGAGGGCACTGAGGGCCTGATGCTGTTGACGATCCATCTCGGCCATCTTCGGGCCAGCGCTGTGCAGAACGGACTCATAGTCCTGCTGATTGAGGGGGCCCCTGGACATCGCACTGAAATCCTTGAATATCGTCTCCGCCGCTTGAATCATCTTGTTGATCTGCTGCTCGAGAATCTGAATATTCAATTGGCGTTGTTCCACCGACTGGAGTTGCGCGGCCATGTTGGTCTTGGCCTGATCAAATCGTCGCTGTTGAATTTGGTAGTCTTCCGATGTTCGAGCACTGAACAGGTCGTTACCCGGAGCGTTGAGCTGGATAATGCGCTGTTGGGTTCTCTGGAGCCAACCCGACTGCTTCTGAAGGCTGCCGGCTTCTTCGATCATCGCCTTGACGCGTTCGAGGGTTTGATTGTGAAGATGTAGGCTGAGCATGATTACAATGACGTCAAATAGCGCCAGGGTGAAGTAGTAGTGATACCAACGGATCTTTGGCACAACAGGGATCCCGAATGATCGATTCCAGTCCAACCCTCCCCGCAGGGTGCGGGGCGTACGCAACGCCTGGGCATCCCCTCAAGACGATTGAGCGCAATCTTGAAAGTCAATAAGTGCCGGGCAACGGGGACCGACTGATCGGGAAGGAAACTCCACGACTGATCTCGATCGTTGCCTGCCGCCCGTAGCCGTTCGGGCGTGTATGCGGACACAGACACAATGTGTGTTCGTACACACTGTCCCCCGATAGCAAGGGGGAAAAATCTCTCCCCACGACTCGTTCCCATTATATAACCTTCTCGACCACCAAGCCTTAACGATTCCGATGAATTTCGGCGGATGGAGCTGATTGGATGCAATTATCGTGCCTGTAGGATACTTCGGATGATTTATGTCCGAATATGACTCCTTATGGGACCATGATTCTCGATCTTGTCGTGGCTTGAGGAACCCAGGTTAGATAACTTCCCGATTTCGAAATGCCCTTGGCCGGCCGTCGTCGTATCGCTCCTGCGACCGCCGGGAAGGAGTGTGTGACAGTCGGGCGGGTCGAACGGATCCTGACCTTGCCGGGATCGAACCCTGAAAGCCCGGCTGAAGCCGGCAAGAGAACCCGCGGATTCTGTCATGGACTCGACGGGAAGTTATTTTGTCGCTGATCCTGTAGGAATGAAATAATGATTGAAATGGCGAAACTTCGGATTCTCGAATGTGTCCGCCTTGTCCGCACGTTATTGGCGATCGATCGCGATATATATTTATATCTTGTTGTATTGTAAATAGTTATGAAATGTCCCTCCTGTGTGGAAGGGGCATTTGTTATGGCATGTTTATCGGTCTCTATGATTGGGGTGAAACGTGGAGTTCCGGTTCGTAGAGGGGAGCGGTGCCCGGTATCTGGGTGATTCACCGGAGGCACGAGGACGTTTCTTTCAGGATACCGAGCGACCGCTTGTCGGTGGAACAGGCCACCAGACGATCCGCGGATATGGACGCTGACCCGCCGATAATTCTGCGTTCACGTCTTGGGCCATGTGAACGGCAGCCCGCCCGGAACACTACCTGTTATATAAGAGTGGATTCGCTCTCTCCCTACGGACAGCCGGCATTCAGCAGGCATGTCACGAAGTTCGGAACGTCGTCCGTGTCGATGGCCATGTCCGGAACCGCTTCCAGATCGCCGGCACAGACCTCCACGGCCGTACCCCCGCCGTTGGCGAGAATATCGACGAATCGCTGAATGTCGTCTCCGTCGACGAATGTATCATCGTTGATGTCTCCACTGGTGCAGGTGGTGGTCTGAGTGCAGACATCGCCGGTGATGATCATCGCATCGACGCCGCCCTCGACGATGCTCGACGGACTGCCATCGTTCACCGTGAAACGAAGCATCATCGTCGCCGACACCGTGACACCTGCCGCGTCGAGATCGGTCTGTGTGATGTCCTGGTGTCGCCAGGTTTGTCCGCCGTTCGATTCGTGGCGTGCGATCTCCATCCAGGGGCCCACTCCACCATTGTTGTTGATCTCGACCGACATCACATCGGCAAGGTTCTCGTTGCTGAGGCTGAGGAAATAATCGTAACTGATCAGGGCGCCGGCGCGGGAGAGATCGAACACCGGCGAGTTCAGGCGGACCGCGCCCCCGACGGGATCGACGTCGGAATTGCCGGGATTGTTGCCGGTGACGTAGCAGTTACCGCTGCTGTCGGAATCGGAGATCGGACCCCACACCCACGTCGGATCATTGATGGGAACAGCTCGCTCCCAGAAACCATCGGTTGCCCCGAGGATCTCGGTGGTCCATCCGGTGTCGGTCTCGAAGTTATCCTGGAATCGAATCGCCGATCCGGTGATGACGATCGACGTGTATACGTCGGTAGGCGCCGTGGCCGGATCGATGGCGGGGCCGCTCAGGGCACCGTCGGCGGTAATATAATACTCGGGCAAGTCCGGACAATTCGCGGGGGGAAGAGTCGCGGTATATAGACCACCGCCCAACGGGGTCAAAGGCGTGGTCAGAAATACCCCACCGTCGTAGCGATAGTTCAGGGTTTCGCTGCCGGGAACGATCGAATCGAGCACCGACGTGATCTGAACATCAAAAGAGGTTGGCGATCCGGCGGTCATGGTGATCGGCGGGCCGGAGGGAAGGCTGATTGACAGGGAAGAGGATTCGATGTTCAGCATCCCGGAACCCTGATCGCCGTTGTTGCCGCCGCCGACTCGAATGAGATAGGTATTCCCCTGAGCAACAGAAACTTCGACGGTGCTATGGAAGTCGGGATTGTTGCCGCAGGGATTGGCGGGATCGTCGTCGTTGCAGCCAAGGGTGATGAGATTGCCGCAGTCGGCAGTTGTATAGACGACGATATCCGTATCAAAGTCGGCGGAACCGCCATGTTGCTCGCAGGTGCTGACGCGCAGGGTGCCGGACCTGGCAGCGGTATAGGTGAACCACATGTCGTGGAAGGTCTGGCCTCCGTCGCTTCCCTGGATACATAATGGATCGGCGGGTCCGTCGGTGACGGCTTCAATGTTGGAAAACAAGGTTGCTCCATCATTGATGGGGATGGCATTGGCACAATCATCGTTGATCGGCGGAGACGGGCAGAGCGCCTCTCGGGCCGCGACAAAGGTGGCCAAATCAATGCGCGTGGCGATGTTCGGACATGGGCAATGGGTGGCAATGCCGACAATCAGACCGCCGACCTGAAGCGAGGAGCCGGAGTTGCCTCCGCGAAGGTCGATGCTGAAAGTATACAAGCTGCCCTGAACACTCGAGATTGGGCCGTTGGCGGTCTGCTGGGTCTGGCTGAGGGTGCAGGTGTCATCAACACCATAACCAGTCAGGGTGGCGGTCTGTCCAGTGGAGGCGACGGTGGTGGAGATTTGTCGGAGCACCCCATAGCGTTCGAAGGCGGTCTCGCCGATATTGTTGGTGCCCGTCGTAAAAACCGACCAGTCGTTTCCGACACCGCCGTTGACAAAATCTGTCACGAGGACGGGAAACTGATCGGCGGCGGGCGGATTGACGATCCCGCAACCCGCCGTCGAATTGGGGACGTTGAATTGAACGACCATGCTGCCGCCGATGCAGTGACCGGCAGAGACCATGCAACTGCTGGCGTTGATGATTGTGGCGGTGCATCCAGCGGGTAACAAGCGGGCGGTCCAGACTTGGTTCGATGGCATGCGATCATCGGTTCCACAGATGCCGCATTGGCCGGGGCTTCCCCGCGGAAAGCCGAAGACGATCTCCGTCGCGATCTGATCGATGACCAGCCGATTCGTGGTCTGCGGCGCGGCGACCAACTCAACCAGCACCGCATCGCCATTGAAATACGCCGTCGAGTTGCTCCACATGGTCAGTGCGGCGGCGTCCAATTCCTGGACCTCGTTGTCAAGCAGGGAGGTGATACGAATGAAGCTGGATCCCTCCAGGGAGACGCCGGCGCCGAAAAAGACGCGTAACCAAGCGGCGTTGCCGATCTGCACCTGATGCTGAAAGACCGTGGCCGTTTGATCGACCGGATTGGGGATCGAACCACTGTCCTGGGTGTAGGCCTGATATTCACCGACGGGCCAGTCGAGCGTCTGCTGAGCGATCGACGGCAAGGCCCATCCGCACACAATCAGCGGTACAAGAAGGCGATACGAACACATGGTGATCTTCCTTTGCAAAGGCCTGGCGTCGGAACAGGCCGAGTCTTGGTATGGCTTTATTGGAATGAGAACGCACCCACGACGAGGCAGGTCTCTCGAAACACTCCCCCTCCCCTGATTCGTGGCTCGCGTGCCCACATGATAACAGGATCGGCCGTGCCATGCCAGCCTTGAAGGGTGGAATAGGGGGAAAAGAGGGGTATCCGAGGGATCAGACGAACAGCCGGCGGTGGGATTCGAACCCACGACCCCAGCTTTACGAAAGCTGTGCTCTACCACTGAGCTACGCCGGCGAACAGTCAGGCTTCAATATCATCGGTTTTTTCCGGCATGGCGTCAAGAAAGGGTTGCCCGAACCGAACTCCGGGGGTCCATGTCAATACAGGCGGAACTTGTTCGTAGCGTCGTGTGCGATCCATCACAAAGGGTTGGATTTGGCGGACGGGTATGAGTCGGCTCGGCCACTGCCACCCTTTCGATCCTTGGGCATTGGGTATGCCGCCCACTGCACCGGTTGTAAACCGGTTTCATAGCGCGACCGTTCGACCAACACGCGCATCGATATTGTGAACGGCAATAGAACGACTCACGGCATGAGTTGGCGCGTTGAGCGTGGACAACACACAGCCATTCGCCTTCCGCCTTTCACCATTCCACCCACAAGTTACCGGTCCACTTGCGATTGCCACGATTTAGCCCTAAAATAGAGTGTAAGGATATAAAGATCGGTGGGTCCGATGCGATCTTGACGCATCGGTATCCATCTGAAACCGAGCCCGCCGATCCTACGAAGAAAGGCTTCGCGTGACCGCCCAACCGTCGGCCATTGGATTGAATGTTCTGGTGCTCAACCGGAACTATCTGGCGATCCGGATCGTCAACGTGAAGCGTGCATTCAGCCTGCTCTGCCGCGAGCTGGCGGAAGTGGTCCATATCGATCGCGGCCAATACCTCTCGTACGACTTTTCGGAATGGTGCGATCTGAGCGAGCTTGCCCGAGAGTTTGAGCCGCAGGCGCACGACTGGATCCGCACGGTCCGGTTCGACATCGCCGTTCCGCGAATCATCCGGCTGGCATTTTATGACCGACTGCCGAGGCAGGCGGTCAAGTTCAACCGGCGGAATCTCTATGCGCGAGATTCGAACACCTGTCAATATTGCGGCAGGCGCTTCGCGACGAGTGAACTCTCGCTGGACCACGTCATCCCCCGGAGCCAGAACGGCGGCTCAACCTGGGAGAACATCGTCTGTGCCTGTCTGAATTGCAACATCCGCAAGGGCGGCCGAACCCCGCGCCAGGCGGGCATGACGCTCATTCGAAAACCCACCAAGCCTCGGCGAAACCCGGCGATCAGCATCAAGCTGCTCGACGGCCGATACGCCAGTTGGAAGGCCTTTCTCGACAACGCCTACTGGTCGGTCGAATTGAAGTAGACCGAACACGAAACGTCAAAAAGTCAAAACATCGAAACGTTAAATGTCAAAATTGGGGAAGGACTGAGAAGGGATTCTCGGTCCGGCATGGGCACGATGCTGATCAAGGATCCTGGAGCGGTTCTGGTATGTCGGCGAGACGGGTGTAGGTAACAGGAAAACCGGGTGAGCCAGGTTGCAGGCCCGTGAGTGTGGCGAATCCGGCATCCATCCGGGCACCTTCGAACCCGACAGGGACACCCAGCGTGTCGGCTGTGAAGTCGAAGATGTCACCGGTGCGCGTCGGGTCGCTTGCGGCGATGAATGCAATTGGCTGACCGGGCACGCCGCGGATGGGACGATCGTTGTAGGAGATGTAGAAGTTGCCGTCGCCTGCAATTGTGCGGTCAAACAGGATCGCGCCGATGATCTCACCGTCCGTTCCAAAGCGCAACACAATATCACCAAATAACGTCGTTCCCTCCCACGCGCCCGCCAGCGCGGCTACCGTGTTATCCAGAGACAAGACAACGATCAAGTCCTCCGTATCCGGGTTGCAATCGTCTGATGAACTCACATCCACCATCCGGCGTGAGGTCTGATAACCCGGCGCGCCGACAAGGATGTCAAATCGGCCGACGGCGTTGAACGCAATCGCGAAATCCCGGCACTCGTTGGTGCACGAACCGACGAAGACCTCGCCCCCATTTACCGAGAACGCGATGTTCGCGAAGGGCAAAACGTTGCCCTCGGAATCGGTCACAGTCAACCGCACCGAGGGCTGTCCCGTCAGACCGCAGTCGGGCACACCGGGTAGAGACGTCGTGTCGCACTGACCATTCATGCCGGTGGTGGTCAGAATCAAGAGCAGAAGCAGAATCGATCGTGGTTTCATCAAGGTGTGCATACCCTAACGTTAGGCCCGCATAATGCGCTGAATCAAGCGGCCCCGCGATCCTTCATCCGCGAACCCGGAAAACCGGACCGCTCCATTTCGTCGAAACACATCCATTCTAATCATGGTACCCGGATAAAGGTCCGAAAACAGGCCCTCGAACCCAAACGCCCTCAAAGGAACCGGGAGCAAGCATGTAGGTCAAAACAGGCAGGTGGGTTTGAACAATTCGGGAGTCGCGTGGATTCCTGAGTTGTGCCCACCGCATGCGAAAGGATGGTGAATGATGTTGAGGGTGTATTCACAACGAATGGGATTGAAGAGAGTGTTGGCGGCGCTGGCAACATGCGGAGCGCTGGCCACTTCGGGGTGCGGGATCAATCCGCAGTTGACCACCGAACAGCAGGAACTGGACGCGGCCCTGAAGATGGCCTGGGTCGACAAGCTGATCGACGTCGCGGAGAAGCACAATCTGGCCTATCGCGTCGAAGTAGATGCGAGTGGGCGGCCTTCGATCGGTGAGACCGTCGACCTTTATCTCGACACGGGACTATCCGCGAAGGTGTTCATGTTCGGAAACGGGGCGGGTGCCCGTCAGCCGGTCGGGAGTATGACTCCGTGATGCATGGATCGAAAAACACGCATCAACGCGGCAGCGCGACGCTCCTTCGGATCATGCGGGGGCACTGGCATGTCGGTTCGCACCACGACAGGATGATGTTCGCAAAAGGGCTTATCATCATTCTGTCGTGGGCGGCCGGCATGTCGGGCTGCCTGGCGCCGGATGAATTCAACGCCATCCGGGCCGAGATGGACAAACTGGCCGACGATATCGGCGTGCTGCACGTGAAGGCGGAGACGAGAATCCATACCGACGGCGGTGATGTCAACGAACCGATCACCGGTTGGATACTGGCAATCGGCTATGCCTCGGTGCCCGTGGCCGTGGCCGCGGTGGTGCTGAGGGTCCCACT